>JAFGJR010000014.1 GCA_016928975.1 Sedimentisphaerales bacterium
AATTCCAGCAGAGTCCTCGGGTAATCTTCCATGCCCCCATACACTACATGTAGTGGCTGCTGGAGTCAAGTGCATAGCCCCATTTTTGATTTTAATCCGCTGCCACATGGGCATGGATCATTGCGACCAACCTTGTTCTTTGCCATGATCGCTCCAAGCTAACAAGTTATTATATGGTTTTCCTGATATCTCCGTGCAGGAGTCATTGAGCTACTTCCCTATACTCTCCAAATGCCGGCGTGTGATGAGTGTTCTAACTCGATAACACCACCAATCTGTGTGTTATCCGGAAACCTCGATCCCGCGTGCAGCCGTTATTTGGAAACGGGACGGTGTCAGGTGCCTTTTCCGGATCGACCGAAGTCCATCCCCAGGGAATAGCGGGTCACATCCACCCATTTCACATTTTCTCGCAACACTTCCAGTCTCTGGGCCGGGGGTTGTCCTGCGTCTCTCAGAGCCCTACGTCCAGAATGCACGGGGTCATTATAGGGCCGCGGGGGCAAAGACGCAAGGGAAAAGACCGTATCTCGTCGCTCGTACCTCGTATCTCGTATCTCGTTGTTCGAAGGGCTTTGGGCCGGAGATCAGGGGATGGCTCGTTCGGGGGTGGTGTTCCCGGCGGGCATCGGGATGCATTCATGATGATCGACTGCAAATGGGGGGGCGGGGCCGCGTTGCTCGTCGCTCGTATCTCGTCGCTCGGTGGGTTCCGGCGGGGCCGCGTATCTCGTCGCTCGGAGGGCTTTGCGCGGGGGGTAGGGGTGGGGCGGGTCCTTTAACTACGCGTGGGTTGAGAACCCACCCTACGCACTAATCCGTGTGGCAGATCCGTTGTCGGAGGGTTCGTCTTGGACATTAGGTCTTTGGCCGTTCGTGCTGGCTTGGAGATTCGTGTTTCGGATTTGCCGAGGACGTCTCTTGGGGTTCGGCGTGTGGTGCTTGACGGCGAGGCTGTGGTGCACTATGGTACGATGGCAAGAGGCAAAGAAAGGTAAGTCTTGGCACGCAAAGAAGTAACACCGAGTCTGTTCACAGAGGAGAAGCCGCCGGAGCCGACGGGGACGCATATCGTCCGCGTGGCTTTGGAGTCAGCGGCGGATACGGAGTTCGATTACCTCGTCCCCGATGCCCTCTGGCCGATCGACGTGGGGCGCCGCGTGGAAGTGCCGTTCGGCAAGAGCAATCGGAAGGAGGTTGCCTTCTGCGTGGAGTCGGACGTCGCCTCGGAGCGGTCTTTCGCCGGCGCGGGCAAGCGCGTGCGACTCAAGTGCGTGCACCGCCTGGTGGATGAGCAGCCACTCTTGGCCCCGGACCTGATGGAGCTGGCCCGGTGGATCAGCCAGTACTACGTCTGTCCGCTCGGGCAAGTGCTGGCGGCGATGGTTCCCGGCGCCGTCAAGCGGGCCGCCGGTGTGCGGCGGCAACGCTGTGTCTATCTTGCGGTTCGAGGCGACGATGTCGCCGATTCGCTCAAGAGCACCAAGCAGAAGCAGATCGTCGCTGTTCTCCGCGAACGCCAGGCGTTTTCTCCTGAGTCCGCCGTGGAGATAGGCGCGTTGACCGCCGCAGTCGATTGCCGCCTGCCGACGATCAAACGCCTGGCCGACAAGCAGATTGTCAAGATCAGGGAGAAGAAGGTCCTTAGCGCCCTGCCCGTCGTTCCGGAAGGGATGGCGACAGAGCCTCATGATGTCGTTCTGAACGAGGACCAACGGCGGGCGTTGGAGCAGATCGTGGGTCGGGTCGATGCGGGCGGGTTCGGTGTCACGCTGCTGCACGGTGTCACCGACAGCGGCAAGACCGAGCTATACATCCGTGCGATCGAGAAGGCCGTGCAGAAGGGCAGGGCGGCCATCGTCCTGCTGCCGGAGATCGCGCTGACGGCCCAGACGGTGCAGCGTTTCAGTGCGCGCTTCGAGCGCGTCGCGGTGATGCACTCGGCTCTGACGGCGGGCCAACGCAACCTGCAGTGGCAGAAGATCAAAGCGGGCGAGACGGACGTTGTCATCGGGGCCCGCTCGGCGATCTTCGCGCCGCTGCTGAATCTTGGCCTGGTTGTCGTCGATGAGGAGCACGAGCCGAGCTACAAGCAGGACACGGCCCCGCGCTACCACGGCCGGGACGTCGCGATCAAGCGGGCCCAGCTTGCGGGCGCCCATTGTATCCTGGGCAGTGCGACGCCGTCGCTGGAGAGTCTCCGCAACAGCCAGACGCGCGCCAGCTACACGCTCGTGCGGCTGCCTATACGCGTGATGGATCTGCCGATGCCGGCGATGAAGCTCGTGGACATGCGGCAACACGGCGTGACACCGCGTCCTCTGGACCTGCTGAGCCGGCCTTTGGCGGACCATCTGACCCAAACGCTGGCCCGCAACGAGCAGGCTATCCTGCTGCTGAACCGGCGCGGCTACAGCAATTTCGTTTTCTGTCCATCGTGCAAACACACGCTGCAATGCCGCAACTGCGACGCCGCGTTGACTTTCCACAAGACCAAACGCGCGACGGCGCCGATGACGACCGTCACCGGCAGGCACATAGACTTCGGCCATGCCATCTGTCACCATTGCCTGGCGCAGATGCTCGTGCCGCGGGACTGCCCGCTGTGCGGCAAAGCGATGACCATGATCGGCCTGGGCTCGCAGAAGCTCGAAGAGGAATTGGCCGCCAAGTTCCCCGAAGCTCGTGTGCGGCGGGTGGACAGCGATTCGATGGCGAGCCAGGATTACTACCGGCTGCTTCGCGAGTTCGGGCAAGGTCGAATCGACGTCTTGGCCGGCACGCAGATTCTGGCCAAGGGTTTGCACTTCCCCAACGTCACGCTGGTGGGCGTCATCAGCGCCGACACGTGCCTGTACCTGCCGGACTTCCGCTCGAACGAGCGGACCTTCCAACTGATTTCGCAGGTGGCCGGTCGGGCCGGACGCTCGGAGAAGCCGGGGACCGTCTTCGTCCAGACCTACTTCCCCGAGCAGCCCGCGATCAAATTCGCCTTGCGACAGGACTTCGACGGGTTCGTTCGGGAGGAGATGAAGCACCGTGAGATTTGTACGCTGCCGCCGGTGTGGCGGCTGGCCACGATCGTGATGCGCGACCCGACCTACGACCGGCTCGAAACCGCGGCCAACGCGATGCGCCAACGGATAGACCGCATTGTCGAGCAGAACGATTTGCAGGTCAAGGTCCGCGGTCCCATGCCTGCGGTCATCAGTCGCATCCAACGATTCCACCGTGTCCAGATCGTGGTGCAAGCGCCAGATGCTGCCGTCATGGGCCGGCTGTTCGCAAGCCTGCGTGCGAGCCCGCCCATTCGGCCCGCCGTGAAAATCGCCATTGACATCGATCCGGTGAATCTATTATAGCTTGCATTCCCTCGGGGCTCGTGCTATAGTTGCGGCCTTGACGACCGGGGAGTAGCTCAGCTTGGCTAGAGCGCTGCGTTCGGGACGCAGAGGTCGCTGGTTCAAATCCAGTCTCCCCGATTCATTCCTATCTCGTCCCGCATCAGGGCCCTTGCGGAATTCTCACTCGGGAGCCGCACTGTGGGCACTTTCCCCAACGTCCGGCGTAGCGCGCGGGCATCTTGATCCTCTTGCCGCACGGGCAGGCGAAGCGGATGTATCCGTCGTTGCCTCCCAGCGCAGCCAGGCGAGCTGCCGAGCGCGTCGGCTCGATGCTCTCCGGGACTACGATCTTGCCCTTGCAGACCGGACACTGCACAACCTTGCCGGCATATTGGCGCGACACCGTGACGGCCCGGCCGCACGAGCAGGTTGCACGCATCAGGTTGTCGGTCGAGATCGGCTTGCCGCTGTCCAGGTCAAGACAAGGGACCCGCTTGGAAGACGCGGCCGGCACAGGGATCGGTTCCTCCTGATGAAGCTCTTCCGGTACGGATTGGAGTCCGAGCTGGCTGTACGTCGGATCGAACGGAGGCTTCGCGTGCCTTTTTTTGCGCTCTTGCCACATCTGCAAGATGGACTTCTCATACCGTTCCATGGCGATCCACCCCTTCTTGCACATCAGGAACGCTACGCCGAATCCGGCAGCGAATCCGCCCAGGTGAGCGAAGTAAGCGGTACTCGAGCCGGCCCCCAGGAAGAAGGCGCCGACGATGTCCCAGAAGAGCCAGAACAGAATCATCCACATGCTGCTGACGGTGAACTGCCGCCAGTAGATGATAATGGGTGACCAGTAGCAGGTGATGGCGTTCTCCGGAAACAGCACGAGGTACATGCCGACGACGCCGTTGATGGCTCCGCTGGCGCCGATCGCCGAGCCGGACGAGGTCAGCAAGTGAGCGACGCCGGCAGCAACCCCAAGAGAAACATACAAGAGCAGGTATCGAACGTTGCCGACCTTCGCGCAGACCGCGTTGCCAAAGATCCAGAGAAACCACATGTTCCCCAGCAGGTGGAACAGCCCGCCGTGCAGCCACATGTACCCGAACAGTCCCTTGATCCCCCAGCCGCGCAGCATGAGCGTGTCGGTGATCGTCGTCGGTGCTTCCTGGGTGAGCAATGGTGCGAGGGCATTCGGGTCTATTGAGCGGCCTGGGTATGGCCTTTCCACGGGCGGGCGGATTGGACCCGGTCGCCCGTGCGGCCGGGCTTCTTCCTGCCTTATCGCGTCGCTGATCTGCAACCAGAAGACCGCCACCGTGGCGACGATGACCAGCCAATTCATCACCGGCCGTCGCTCTTGGGGAACATCAACGCGCCAGGGCAAAATCATCTCTCACCGACCTCGCACAACGACCCGGACTCTACCGTGGTTTCTGTCAATATATTAGCGGAAATGGCCCTGAATGTACAGGTCCCACCTGATAGACGCACGTCTCTGCCTTTTCTTGTGTGGATCTCGCACGTTGTTCGTTTCGCGCGATCTGCCCCCGCGTGATGATGCCGAGAGGCGTCTTCTTTTCTCCTTCTCGCGGTGTTCAGCCAACAATTCAGAATAGGTCGCAAGGTGTGTACCGCACAGCATCATTGCGCCAGGACGGGAACTCCCGGCGTCATGTCATACATGAGGGTCACGCCGAGTCTGCAATACAGACATGGTTGCGAGGCGCGGATGTGCCCGGTCGCGGAGCGCTTAGACGTGGTCGGACCCTGATGGAAGGGGCTGAGGCGAGAAACCGGGGCGGGTACACTGCACGTTTGTAGGCAATGCGGACGATTGGCCTTCTTGTCGCATCGAGTTTCCCAGGAGCTTCGCCGCGGGTATGGGAAAGAAACCGGGAGTCTGTCTCCTGCGTTCGATTGCTTGCCAGCCATGTCGGGCGCGATCCCGGTGCGCCTCATCCGGTCGCGGAAGTCAAGAACGGCCGGAACGAGGAGCAGCCCTCCGAGCCGGCGTGCCCGTCCGCGCGGCCCGTGGTTTGTGCGTATTGTGGCCAAACGATGCTACAGCGCTCTGCGTCTGCGTAGCAGCGAGCCCGCAGAAGCCAAACCAAGCACACCAAGCAGCGCGGCGCCTGGGATTGGAACGATCGCACCGTTGACGCGGATCAACGCATCGTCGGCCTCACTCTCCCAGGAACTGCTCCACGACCATCTGCGATAGCCTCGTCCGTGGTCGGGGTCCGTCGAGTCCCAGCAGCCATTGAGGTCTGTGGCCTGGTCAAACCCGGCGAAGAAGGACTCCCCCGCACTCCATTGCAGGCCGGCCCCTGAGATGTCGATGTCGACCCAGTGCCAGTCATTGCCGACGACCGTCGAGTCCGTTTGAAAGAGCACATCGCCCATTGAGCCCCCATCGTCAGCCCAGACCTTGACCGTGATGGGCTTTCCCGCGCCCGGCCCGCCGATTGTCACTATGCTTAGGGTCTCCAGCTTCCAGATCGGCCCGTACTCCAGAGGCACCGTGAAGTAGACTGCCTGCCCCCCGAGAGGGGGGTTCTGATACTCCCATACGCCGTCATCATACTGGATGATTTCCGCGGTGCCGCAGGCACTGAGGACGCACAGCACCAACATTCCTACAAAGAAGACTCTCGCACGCCTGGTCATTTCACTCCTCCTTCTGGCCAGTTACCTTGTTCGGCCCCTGTGGAACTGAGGATTCCAAAGGCGACCTTTCGCGGCCGGACCGCGATCGTCCATCCGTGTATTCTGTGGGAACAGGCAGAAACGCCCAACGTGACCCCGCCTCCAATGCAGGTCTACCCATGATCGCGTATACACAATCGTGGCCCGAAAGTCAAGAGAAATCAGGGTATTCCATAACTACTTGTGCGGATTGACTTTGGCGGCTGCCCGGGGTGCAACTCGACGCGGCGCAGACAAAGAGGCCGCGAGTTTCGCTCACGGCCTTGGTTTGTCTGTTCACGACGGTCTATCAGGCCAGCCAAATGTTGTTTTTTCGCAGGCCAAACACGTACCATTGGACTTCGTCGTCTATCGCACGGTGAAAGTCCGCCCGGACTGGTTCCGGGGCGCCAAGTTGGGCGCCTCGCTTACTGGGCGAATGGCCGCCGACGGGCGAGACTAGGGACAGCAGGGCTGTTGAAAAAGTCGCTCTGTGACGTTCTGGGCGGATATAGGCATGTATTCCTGCCCAATGAATGGGGTCCTTTGGCGTGATCGGACCCTGATGGAAGGTCTGGGGCGGGGAGCCAGGGCAGAGACGCAAGTTGCGCTGGCATTCTGCGCCGCGGCGGTGGTAGAATCGTCTGTGAAGCAGCGATCATCGTATCCAAACGAGCGACGACGCTTTTGGAGGATATGAACATGGCTGCCACACAAGGACAAGCGACTCGCCCGCGCGAGCACCTGGGGCTGCTGTTTGCTCTCGTCCTGGTGCTTTGTCTGTGGCTTGCCAGCCACGTCGGGCGCGATCCCGGTGCGCCTCATCCGGTCGCGGAAGTCAAGAACGGCCGGAACGAGGAGCAGCCCTCCGAGCCGACGGATACGGAGCGAGGCCCGACCCGGCCCGACCACAGCCACGCCGCCTTCAAAGAGCGCGTGGAGGAGCGGCAGGCGATGGTCGCCCAGCAGATCGAGGCCCGGCAGGTCAAGGACCCCAACGTGCTAAGGGCAATGCGCACCGTGCCGCGACACGCATTCGTGCCGGCAGGGCAGCGGCGTCGCGCGTATGCCGATTCTCCGCTGCCCATCGGCGAGGGTCAGACGATCAGCCAGCCTTACATCGTGGCCTTCATGACCGAGGCCCTCGCGCTCGATCCGAACGCGACGGTGCTGGAAATCGGCACCGGGTCCGGCTACCAGGCGGCGGTCTGTGCGGAAATCGCCAAGGAGGTCTACACGATCGAGATCGTCGATGCGCCAGCGAAAACTGCGGCCCAGACACTCAAGGAGCTGGGCTACCGGAACGTCTTCACGAAGGCGGGCGACGGCTACTACGGCTGGCCGGAGAAGGCGCCTTTCGACGCGATCATCGGGACCGCAGCCGCCGAGCGCATCCCGCCGCCACTGCTCGAGCAGTTGAAGAAGGACGGTCGCATGATCTTGCCCTGCGAAGGCGCCGGTGGATTTCAGTACCTGGTCCTCGTCACCAAGGATGCGGAGGGACGAATACATAGGAAAAACGTCCTGCCCGTACTCTTTGTGCCGATGACAGGCCAGGTGCAGAAGCCGGCGAAAACGGAATGACGCCTGTGCCGTACTCGCGGGCGGCCCGCTGCGATGCAGTGGTCTTGCCGAGTGCTCGGTTACTTGTCAAATGAGGGGCATGGTCGTCAACAATTGTGTGGCAGCGTCAAGCGAAGCTTGGCGATGGCGTTTGCGGGATTCCCGAAACCATCCCCAAGGCCTGTAGCCTTGAGGCTGCCACCCATCTGCATACATTCATCAGATCAAGTATATGGAGCACTAGGGGGTGCCGCCGGCCGCTTTGTTGATGGCGTCGCCGGCGTTGGAAATGTCCCGGCCGAGGCCTCGGAAAGTGTTGCAGCCAAACGATGCGATCAACAGGCCAAGCAAGGCGAAGGCCAGAATAGCTTTGCGGATCATTCTTAAGTCCTCCTGACAGTTACGGTCTTCCATGATCGTTTGCGATCCTGAGTATAACGGCATACGCACAGCGGGATCAACAGTTCGACTACTGCTCCGGCGCCGGCGCGGCGTCAGTACCACATCTTGAGCGCCTGCGGCAGGACGCGAAAACGAAAGCTCGTGCCCTTGCGATAGAGGTTGCCGTCTGTTTGGGCATGCCTTTCCTGCGGCATCGTGAGGAGTATCTCACGCCCGGTCCGGTACGTGCCCATTTTGTTCTCGTCGAAGAAGGCGTTGGCCAGATTCTGCACGATCTCGCCCCAGCCGGAGTTGACGGCCAGCAAGTGCAGACGGCCGTCGTCAAAGACGGCATTCGGGACGACCTTCATCTTGTATCCGTAATAGGGGATTTTGGTCACGATGGTGGTCACGGCGTCGGGGACGGTGAACGTCTCGTTGTCCACCGCAATCGTCATGTGGGTCCGCTCCAGGTCGGCGAAGAAAGAGCCGAACGTTGCCATGGCATAGGCTTGGGGACCGCGCACGCCGCTGTCCTGGAGGGCCTCGCGCCGATAGAGAATGTCACCTTCGAGCCCGACGCTGGCCATGAAGGCCTTGATGGATTCGTCGCAGAGGATCAAGTCCAACCGGCGGAGGCGGCCGTCCTTGATGTGCTTGGCGACACGCGTCAATTGGGGCGGCAGCCCCATCGCATATCTCAGGGCGCAGCCCGAGCCGACCGGCAGATACGAGAGAACCGTTTCGGGATCCATCGCGTTGATGACGTCGGAGAAGGTGCCGTCACCGCCGGCAACGACCAAGACATCGACCTTCTCAGCCAGGTCCCTCGCGCACTGAACGAACTCGTCGCGGCTGGTCGTGTCGAGGCCCGCAACGATGCTGTCGCGGCCCAGGATATCACCGGCCTTTCGCAGCATTTGGGACTTGCGGGCCACACTGGCCGGTCCTGATTTCGGGTTGGCGATGATTCCGAATCTCATGGTCCGTGCGATTCCCTGCATCTGAACGTCGTTTCCGGGACGGTTGCCGTCGTCGGTGGCGCAACCGTAAGCGGCGCCAGGACAGACGGTTATTCTACCTTGATGACGGCAGACTCTGCAATTCCTAAACGGCCAATGCCCATCGTGAGAGTGCACGACAAGAAAGTGGCGATTCCCAAGAGTCGCGAGTGCGTGGCAGCCTCAAGTCCGAAGGGCTTGGGGATGGTTCTACTGGCAAGGGATTCTCGCGGCCCACCGATCAACCTGCTCGACCATCCCCAAGACTTCGCCACGCTGCGTCTTGAGGCTGCCACACGTGTGCCATGATTTTGTCGTACACCCCCATCGTGACCGAAAGGGAAGAAATTCGGATTGGGGAAAAGACAAGGGCTGCGAGCGATGCCCGCAGCCCTTGTGGGAAATCGGGTTAGATTCGCCGCATCACGGCGCCGGTCGAATGTAGAGGGTGACCTCGGCGATCTTGACGTCGGTGGCCCCGGGGGTCAGCAGGTTGAGGGCTACGTTTTGTCCCTGGAGGCGCCAATACACGTTCACATCGCCCGGCCCGACATAGCCTGGGTCCGGATCGAACCAGGCCGTCCAGGTCCCATCTGTCAGCGGGACCGGTTTCACGTCGAGCTTGAGCTCCGCTTTGAAATTGAGCTCGATCTGAAACAAGTAAGGTCCTCCATTGAGCGTGATGGGGGAAGTAATGCCGAACGGGACATCGGTGGTGATGTCGGTGATTGTCAGCACTTGCCAGGCCGGTCCGGGCCCGGCGGGGGCCTGCTCGTAGGCGCCCGCATCGACTTGCCCGTCCTGCTCGCGGCTGGCGCCGGCTAAGTCGAGGGGATGACGTTCGCTGACGTTGCCGTCGTCGTCGACGTCCGCCTCATCGGTGAGAACCAAGCCGTTGTCGCCGTGATTGATCGCCGGTGAGGTCGGCTGCAGGCCGTAATCGCTGCTGATATCGATCCACTCGCCTTCCATGCTCCAGAGCCCGCGGATCTCATAAAGCGGATCCACGTCGAGAATGCCGGGACCTGGCCAGCCGCCCTGGATGATGCTATATGCCGCGGCGACACTGGATGAGTCGTTGGCCCAGATCAGGGAATCGCCGCCATCGTTGAACACGATGCTGTTGTCGATGGTCAGGGTCGTCGGAGATGGCAAGGTGCCGGAGTAGTTGAAATTGAATAGGACCAGTTCGTCAGGCCAAGGACCGATATTGTCGGCGAGCGTGCAGTTGCTGACCAGTACGTCCGCCGCGTCGCCTCCTATGTTGCAGATGGCCGAGCCTCCCCCCGTTCCACCGCTACCGGCGGAGTTGCCCGTCAGCAGGCAGCTTGCCAGGGTCGTCGTGCTGTCATGGCTGTATAAGCCGCCGCCGAGAAAATAGGCGCGATTGCCGGATATCTGGCAATTGGCCAGGTACAGCGATGCTCCGAGGGTCGCGATGCCGCCGCCGAAGACGGCGGTGTTGCCTCGGATCGTGCAGTGGGCCAGGGTCATGTCGCCGGATTGAATGTAGAGCCCGGCGCCGAGGCCGCCGTCGGCTTGTCCATCCATGATCGAAAGGCCGTCGAGTTTGGCGGTGCCGGAGGCCGTCACGACATGGTAACTGTTGTCGTCTCTGTTCAATATGCCCCACAGATCGTCGTCGTTGAGATCGCCACTGAGGAGTGTCTGATGGTTCGCCACGTCACGCGCGTCCGGGTCTATGGCGCCGTAGCCGGCGTAGCCGCCCCGGACCAGGACTCCGTCCGGGATGTCGAAGGAAGCCGCCCTGTCCCCGGCGGTCTGCCCGGCGCCTTGGTCCGGCTTGTAGGTGCCGTCGGCGATCCGGATTTCTGCGCCCGGTCCTGCCGCGGCCAGTGCATCCTGGAGGTTTCGGTAGGCGCGCAGCCAGCTTGTGCCGTTGGCGGGAAAGCCGACGGCGTCCTGGTCCACATAGATCACCCCTCCCGTTCCGGCGACAGTGAATTGTATTTCGACTCCCAGCGCCTGACAGCGAAGTGTCCATTTTCCAGCGGTCAGCGGACCGGCCGTCCCCTCCAGGCCGCATACCGGCATGTAGATCATGGGACACATCGTTGGTGCCGGTCCCTGGAACCATACGTCGATAATCCTGTTGAGTGTATCGACCGAAATCTGGGCCGTTCCGCCCAGGTTGGCCTCGGCGACGCAGCTATTGCCATAGGAGCTGACGTCCAACGGCCCGCTGTAGGAAATCACGTCCGACGGACTCGGGTTCGGGGGAGAGATCGTCCACGAAGTGGGAGGGGACTTCCCCAGAATCCAGGACACGGTGGCACCGGTCGCTGGCACACACAGGAGTGTTAGCAGAGCTATGGACGCCGCTATTCTGCCGCTTTTCATCTTCGTGTCCTTTCAAACGAGTCACCGTGGTTCAGTCATTTCCAGACGGACAGTATACGTTGTCACGAGTTGACGGTGCGGGAAAAGCACGGATGTCTCCGCAGCTCGGGCCGCCGGCGTTCCTGTCATGGAGTGGACAATCCGACAACGATGCGTCTTGTGCCCGGCTCGTGATGTGCCGCATGGGCATGTCCTCTACTCCGTTGCGATGCCGTTGTCGCGAGAATGATGCCTATTACTTGCCAGTATAGGCTATCGGCATCCGACATTCAAGCGGCTTTTTGCACCCGACGGGAGACAGTGCCCCATTCACGGCAGGTCTTGGCAGCCGCAGGCAGGCCGGTCTGCTCGGATCGATGCTACGACCCTGCCACGGGCAGCGTGATGCGGAAGGTGGAGCCTCTTCCGGGGATCGTCTCGGCGTGGACCTTGCCGCCGAGCCTGGAAACCACGGTTTCCACGATGCATAGTCCCAGGCCGGTTCCTTCTCCGAACCCTTTGGTTGTGAAGAAAGGCTGGAAGATCTTGTCCAGGTTCTCCGTCGGGATGCCGCCGCAGGTGTCCTCAAACGTCAGAAGGATCTGCTGATTCTCAGCTCTTCCCCTTATTGTAAGACTGCGGCTCTTGCGCCCATCGGCGGCCTGAATGGCATTCTCGATCAGGGCGAAGCACATCTGTTCCAGGTCTTTCACGTCTGCGTAGACGAGCGGTAGCGCGTCAATGCCTTCCGTCCCCAGCGATACCTTGCGGGTTCGCGCCTTGTCTTCCAGCAGTCTAAGGGTTCGTTCGATGACGTCTTGGAGCCGGACGCGGCTGGGATTCGTTTGCGTCGATTGTCTGGCGTAGTTGCGAAAGCGCTCCACCCTCGACACCACGTCCGAGACCCCGTCGAGGCTGTCATGCAGCGCCTCCAGAGCGGCAGGAGGGCAACCGGCATCCTTCAGTTGCGCCAGCGCGGACTGAATCGACAGGCGCACCACGGTCAACGGTTGTGCCAGTTCGTGGGCGACGGTGGCGCTCAGCGTACCGACAGATGCGAGGTGCTCGGCCCGGCTGATATGTCGTTGGTATTGCTCCAACTCGTGTCGCGCTTGCACCAGGTCATGGATGTCTCTGGCGATGACAAGTGCGACCTGCGGGTTCCCGCCGGCGTCTCTTATCGGCTCAACGGTAGTATTGTACCAGCGACGCTGCCGCCGCAGTTCCACTTGCAGGACGATGTTTGTTCCTTGGCCCGTTCTTATGGCTTCTCGCACGGTTTCAGCTTGTCTGTCGGCAATCGCTTTCGGGAAGAGGTCCCACATGGATTTGCCCGTGAGGTCTTCCGGCCTGCCTCCCAGGCGCGTCGCGGCCGTCTCGTTCATGAACAGAAACACGCCCGCGTCGTTGACGACGGCGATCGCCTCGCCGGCGCTCTCCACGAGGGTACGGTACTTCTCCTCGCTTTTCCGCAGCTCCATTTCGACTCGCCTGCGGTGCTCCGCTTCCTTTGCCAGCCGGGCGTTCGCGGTTTGCAGTTCAGCGGCATGCTCTCTGACCCGCTCTATCAGCGCGCTATTGATTTCTTGAAGCGTTTCCTCTGCCTGCTTGCGGGCAGTGATGTCTTCTGCCTCGCACGTCTGCCGGTCTTCCATTCATCTGCCCTCCTACAGGCCATCGGTTGGATCAAGCTTCAGAGGTGCCGATGGCGTCTGCGACATTGTACCACAACAACCCGTCGCAGCCCAAGAAACTGCCGACATAGTGAGGAGGGAACCGACGGGAAGGCGGACCCCCGAATCCGGCTGCCCGGAACGGTGCGGATCGTTGCGCGCGAAGCCCGAGGACTGCACAGATCGAGGACACGAGATAACGCCCCAGGCGGGACTCCAGGATCGTCAAAGCCTTGTTCGCGTTCGCCGCCTGCCAACAAAGGGGCGGGAGGCCGCTCACCAAGCTCCTGTGCGTGCCGGTCCGAAGTCGGGAAGGCCGCTGGGCTTCTGGCGCGGCTTCTTCTCCTCGACAACCGGCGGCGGGGACGGCACCGTCGCCTCGGGCACGGGTTCCACCAGGAGCGTTACCAGCGCTCCTTCGGGGTTCCAGGTCTCCGGATTGGCCATGTGGACGTGAATGCCGATTTCGCGGAGTCTCGGCGCGCCTATCGGCGTCCTGGCCACGCCGCTGATTTGCTGTCCTGCGAAACCGAGCACCAAGGGCTCGTACTGGGAAAGCTTGCCGTCCGCAGTCGGGCCGACGACAGCGCCGACAGCCAGCTCTTGCGGGAGGGTCGGCCCGACGGCGCCATCGATGGACACAAGCGTGAACTTCAGGGCAAAGGTCTGATACCCTCCCACGTCGAGCCCCACCAGGGCCATGCGTCCTCCCGATCCTGAGGAGACGTAGTCTATCGAATTCTGCCAGAGGTTGTTGCCTGAGAACTGAATGTCGAAAACGGCGCCTGAGTTGTCGACCGCATGCTTGCGCACCACCTTGGGGCCGGAGGGAGAGCGCCCGGCCCAGTCGAGCGATATCAGTTGATCGCCCGACAGAGTCAGCGTGTCGGAATGCACCACCGGGGCAGGCTCACTGACGATCACACTCGCCTGTTGCTCGCGCTGCCGGCAGCCTCCTGCCAATACTGCCCCTATCCATAGACACAGAAGCACTGAACCGCTTTTCATGGTGACACCCCTTGACTTCGATTGATCAAAGTAGCCGCACCAGCCACGCACGGGAGGCCGCACCCGTTCCGATCGGGTCGCTCAGCCTCCACGCGACTGGACAGGAATGCTAAACCTCTCATGTAACGTTGTCAACCACGAAATGAGACACGTTCGGGGGCAGGATTGTCGAGCTGCAGCCGTGGGGATGGCACGAGCCCCCGGGGCGTTGAAAGACTCGTTCCTGGGCCGGAAACACGCATCTTGGCCCGAGAAACGCCGGATTGCGTTCGTGCCTGCCGATGTGATGAGGTGGATCGCCCACAATGTCCGGCATCCGTCGCCTGTCCTTGCCTTTCCCGAATTGTTTTCTTGACAAATCCGATAGAGGGCGCGATAATACTATCGCCGATGCCGAATGTGAACCCGGATGCCGAGGTGGGAACGATGCGTCTGGTCGTCAAACAGAAGGACGGAGAAACCAAGGAATTCACCTTTGCTCAGGGCCCGGTCCGCATCGGCAGGGCCCCCGACAGCCACGTTTTCCTCGCCGACGCTACCGTCTCCAAGAAGCATGCCATGATCGCCTGCGAGGGCGATGGCAAATGGGTTGTCGAAGATCTGGATTCCTCCAACAAGACCTATCTCAATGGCGAGGCGATTCGCAAGGCCGAGATCAAAACGGGCGACGCAATTCGCATTACCGATTTCCATATCGAGGTCAGCCTCGAAGACACGCCTCAGGCGGATCACGCCGTGCAGTTCGAGGATACGCTGAACCTGGAAGCGGGGCTGGCCACGCCGGCCCACGAGACCGTGGTGCGCAAGCCGGACGCCGGTCACGCGCCCGCGATGCGGCTGCCCGCCAAGCGCCTGACCGATTTCTCGCAGGCGTGCGACGTCATCTGCAAGGCCCAGAATCTGGAGGAGCTGCTCGTGACGCTGCTGAACATCGGCCTCCAGCAGTTCAGCGGTTTCCATACGTGGTGCGCCTTGCGGGAGCAGCCGAACGGGCCGATGACTTACCACGCGGGCAAGCGGCGGGACGGCAAGCCCGTGGACCTGGGTGAGTTGATGCTCGCCGACAAGATCAATCAGGCGGTCGAGCGAGGCCAGTCGCTGGTCATGCCGCGGGTCGCGGCCGACCTTGAATCCAAAGAGCGCATTCGCTCGGCGCTGATCGCGGCTATCCGAGGTCCGGCCGGCTGCTATGGAGTCATCTATATCGACAACGCCATGGTCCACGACCATTACACACTTGGCGATCTCGATTACCTGATGCTGGTCGCCATGCACACCGCCGCCGTTCTCAACAAGTTCACCACCTAACGCCTGCGTACACCTGATTCTCGACTATGCACCAGGACCGGCCGGCGATCCGCCATGAAGGTTCACGGTCTCACCGCACGGTCATAGATACGCACGTCGTCGATCAGGCCGGACCAGAAGGTGCCGGGGCTCACGTCTTTGCCGCAGCCAATGCAGAGTCCCCCATCACACTCAGGCAGATCCGACTGGGTGTCTGCGGTTACAGCCACATCGTCTACGTAGAGCATACGGTTTCCACCGTCCCAGATGAGACCCACGCGATGCCAGTCGCCGTCGGTCATGACGGTTTGCGATCTGAGGGCCTTGGGGGTACGCGTGGTCATGTCTTTCAGATCAGTCATCAGAGCACCGGTCGCAGGGTCGGCCAGCAGCCAATCGGCGCCACCTGCCTGGGAAACAACGACCTGCCCTGGCCCACCGCCTTTGATCCAGGCCAGCACACTGAATGGGCCGGCGTTGGGACTGAGGACCGAACCCGTTGCCACCAAGGTCGCGCCGTCGAACGCAAGGGCGCCGCCTATCTTCCCCGCGTCCGGCTCCCATGCAGGCGTGCCCGCCACATACCCGGGGTGGTTGCCTGCACTGTCGAGAACACCTATGCCCTCCGTTTCGTCGAGCGCCCAGTGCGCGATGAGCGTCGGATCGTTCACCTCTTTGCCGATGTACTCCGCGAGCGCGACTATGTCTCGGAGATCGACGAGGCCATCGCCGAAAGGCAGAGGGGCAATATCACAAATCGGGTCGTCTGTGCCCCAGTGTGCTGCCAAGATCAGAACGTCTTTCCCGTCGACGCTCCCGTCGCCGTTGAAATCAACAGTAGGCCGCACGCGCATGACGGCCAAACCACCATCCTGAGTTCCCACCCAGATTGCCCCGTCAGCATCAAAGGCTACACAATAGACGTTATTGTCCGGCAATCCGGAATTTGCTGTTGTATACACCGTCCAGTTGTCTCCGTCGAACCTGGCTAATCCAGCCAAAGTACAAGCCCATACGCTCCCATTAGAATCGACGGCTAGATACCAGATGCGGTTGTTCGGCAGACCGGAATTCGCGGTGTTATAGGCTGTCCATCTCGTGCCATCGAATTTTGCCACGCCATTATCAAGAGTCCCAGCCCATACGTTACCCTGCAGATCGAAAGTGAGTGAAACGAGGTTGTTATCTGGCAAGCCCGAGTTGACTGTATTGTATGTTGTCCAGTCGGTACCGTCAAACTTCGCCAGGCCACTTCCAAAAGTCCCAATCCACAGGTTTCCTTGGCCGTCAAAGGCGTAAGGCCAGATGAAACTATTCGGCAATCCGGAGTTACTTGTGTTGTACACGGTCCAGTTCACGCCGTCAAACTTCGCCAGGCCACCAGTGGTTCCAATCCATGCATTCCCTTCGTTATCAAACACAGGGGCACCGGCCTGATTATTTGGTAATCCAGAGTTTGACGTGAAATACACTGTCCAGTTTTCCCCATCGAACTTGGACACTCCACTCTCAGTTCCACTCCATACGTTGCCCTGGGGATCAATGGAAAGGCTGGTATGATCGTTGTTTGGCAGTCCGGAATTTACGGTGTTATAGACCGTCCAATTCTGGCCGTCAAACTTTGCCAGACCACCGCCTTCAAAGGCATACCATCTGCCCGTCCCAATCCATGCGGTTCCCTGGTCGTCGACAGCAATAGCCGTCACGCCATTGTACGGCAGTCCGGAATTGGCCCTGTTGTACACCGTCCACTCAGCCGTTTGCGACCACATCGTAGCGGGTACGCACAGCATCAGGCTGACGATGACGAAAGCGTGTCTCATGTTCCGGGTTGTCTCTTTCGTTCTCATTGCGGGGTCCTCCTTATCGAAGTCGTCCAAATATGGTCCGTCCGGAGTCGCGGCCTCACCGCGCGGCCGTAAATGCGGACATCGTCGATCAAGCCGGACCAGAAGGCCTGGGTCATCTCTTTGCCGCAGCCGATGTTCAGGGCCCCGGAGCAATCACGTAACCAGCCACTCTGGGTATCAACGGCCACCACCGTGTCATCCACGTAGAGGCTTCTATTGATCCCGTCCCAAGCGAGTCCGATGCGGTGCCAGTCACCGTCTGTGATGACGGTCTCTGAACACAGAGTGCAGCCATTTCTGCCGGCGCCTCTCAGTTCTGTCATCAGGAAGCCTCTCGTCGGGTCGGCGCCCAGCCAGTTCTCTCCCTCTATCTGAGACATCACCACCTGGCCTGGTGCACCACCTCTGATCCAGGCCAAGACACTGAATGGTCCATCGGCCGGACTGAGCGGAGCATCAGCGGCGACGGAATAGGTCCCGTCGAACTCAAGGGCTCCGCCCACTTTGCCAAATTCCGGCTGCCACATAGGAACGCCCAGAAGCGTGCCATCATTTCCACCCGCATTGTCATGAGCGACCGTACCTTCTGCTTCATCCAGTGCCCAGTGGGCAATCAGCGTCGGATCGTTTACCTCTTCGCCGATGTACTCAGCAAGCACGATCACGTCCTGGAGATCGATGGGGCCGTCGCCGAAAGGCCAAGGAGCGATATCGCAGATCGGGTCGTCTGTGCCCCAGTACTCCGCCAGGATCAAGAGATCTTTCCCGTCGACCCTCCCGTCGCCATTGAAATCCGGTGGCAGTGGGCTCAAGTCGTATTCTTCCACAGTCGCAAGCGGCGCGTCCCAACCCGCGACTGGCTGTCCCCCAATGGCATAGATCTTTCCATTGACTGCAGCGCTGGCCAGAGCCTTTCGCCGGACTTGCATATCCGGCATCTTTGTCCAGGTGTCCGTGGCTGGGTCGTATGCTTCCACGCTCGAAAGCTCGCTCGAATCATACGCATTTGAACAACCCCCGATGGCGTAGATTGTCCCATTCACGACGCAGGTGGAGAAGGAACATCTTGCCGTCAGCATAGGGGCTTTCGCCGTCCACGTGTCCGTAGTCGGGTCGTAAGCCTCTACCGTCGGCACCGCCCGGTCCACTCCCGTTCCCCCAGTGTGGGTACCTCCGATAGCATAGATGATCCCATCGACCGCGCTGCAGGACATTACTCCTCTCCCACGCGGCATGTCGGCTCTCCTTCCAATGACGGTCCCTGGCCCTTCGGCCAGCGCACAGGCCCCGAGGGTAATATCCGGATCGAATGGCGGCATCTCAAGAAATGCTCCCGCTTCCTGATCGGCCCGAAGAAGCGCCTCAACGCGGGCTCGCAAGCCCGTATTCTGCCCGCAGGCAGTATCCAAATACGCCGATCGCTCCCGTCCGGCGTCTTTCTCCAGCGCCGCGTGGTAGATGACCTCAATATCTCGTACTGCCGGTTCCACAACCATCTCCTATTATTGCGTCTCTCCACAGGGCAGTGCGAAATCCAGGCCAGGACCGACTCACGAAAAGGCAGAGAAACCCGGAGAACAGGCGGAGCTGGGGACAGCCTAACCGTCGCCTCGGACTCGGTCGAATAGCCACGCTCGGGCAAACGACCAGTGTCGGATGGCTGTCGCACGCGAAATCCCGAGGGCCTCCGCCGCCTGATCGATGGTCAAGCCCGCAAAGAAGCGAAGCTTGACCAACTGGGCCTTTGTCGGATCCGCCGCCGAAAGCTCCGCCAGTGCGGTATCCAGGGCAAGAAGATCGTCGGGGGCGTTCTCGATCGTGATGTCTTGGTCTTCCACGTTGACTCGGCATCGGCCCCCGCCATGCTTCCGGCTCTTCTTGCGTCGAGCATTCTCGACCAGGATACGCCGCATTGCCTCTGCTGCCGCCCCGAAGAATTGACCGCGGTTGCTCCAACTCTGAGGTTCGTCTCCCACCAGCCGGATGTAGACCTCGTGGACCAGCGCGGTGGCCTGAAGCGTCTGCCCAGGACGCTCCTGCGACAGCTTCTGAGCGGCAAGCAGCCGCAGCTCTTCGTAGACCAGTGGCAAGAGTTCGTCTGTAGCTCTTGCGTCTCCCCGCTCGATTGCATGCAAGATGCGCGTGACGTCACTCATGTCGACTCCCGGCCGTTGCTCTCAGATGAGACCATTGTCGGGAAAACGTGGGGAAATTTCAAGTCTCTCTGATCGTCACTGCCGTCGGGGTAGCTGCAGTTGGCCTTGGCGATTGACATTGTCGTTTGCGGGCGATACAATCATTCGTACTGTGGAAGGCGGAAATGTCGGTGTCACCGATCCGCGGGCTGCAGTTTTTGGTCCACAAGGGAGGAGATTCAGCATGTTTTGGCAGGACACCAATGTCGTGACATTTCTCGTGGCTATTACCATGTCCCTGGCGGTGTTGGCTCCGGCCGGCGCCCTCGATCTCGGGCCGGAGGAGATCGTCGAAGCCAAGGGCGTCGATATCGTGGTGCCGGGCTATTCGGTTCCTTCGTTCGAGGACTGGAACAACGATCTGCTCAAGGACCTGATCGTCGGCGAAGGCAGTCCCTCCCTTGGAAAAGTGCGCATCTATCTCAATGTCGGGACTGAAGCCGAGCCGCAGTTCGACAACTTCTTCTACGCACAGTCAGGCGCGTTCGATCTGAGCTGCTCACCCTCCGGGTGCCTGGGTTGTTTCCCGCGCGTGGTCTACTGGGATGCGGACGACCGCAAAGACCTGCTCGTCGGCCAGTCCGACGGGACCGTGATGATATTCCTGAACGTCGGCACGGATGAGAACCCTACGTTCGATTATGGTACGTTCTTGAAAGTCGGCGCCGAGGACGCCCTCACGCTCGATGTCGGCTATCGAGCCACGCCGACCCCGCTGGATTGGAACGGCGACGGACTGCTCGATCTGGTGGCGGGGGCGTATGATGGGGCGATTCACATCTACTACAACTGTGGCTGTGACGGTGCGTTGCCGCCACACTTCTGCTTCTCCGAGCCTTCCGGCGACTATGCCCAGGAAGACGGGCTGGCCCTGGTGGTGCCGGGCGGGCGGTCCAGCCCCGCTGTCGCGGACCTGGACGGTGACGGGCTCAACGACCTGCTGGTGGGCAATACCTATGGTGAGGTGTTGTTCTACCAGAATATGGCGCCGGGTTCTATGCCGGTTTTCTCCGGATACACGTTCGTGACCTCCAACGGTGTGCCGATCGATCTGCCTGGCTCGTCGCGCTCGCGCCCGGTCGTCTGTCACTGGACCGGCGACGGCCATTTCGGCCCCAAGGACGGCTACTGGGACGTCCTCGTCGGCTCCGCCGACGGCAAGATCCACCTTTACCGTGGCATCGCCAAAGTCGGTGACTTCGACGCCGACGGTGATATCGACGTGGACGACCTGAGGCTGTTTGTCGAGGCATGGCGCCAGCCTGACCCGCCGGCGAACAGTCCCGCTGACCTCAACGCCGACGGTATCCTCGACTACCTCGACCTCGAGGCCTTCGTCGATCTCATGCTTGCTGCCAACCCTCCCGCCGAGCCAAATACCGCCGAGTAGGAAGCCGCCCGCGCCACGCCCGCGCAAGGTGGCGCACAATCGGCGCCGGACGTTGACAGGTGCCGGCCCAGTCGGTAGGATGCCCCCGTTCATTGATGATGGATTATGGGTGATTTGAGGCGGAGGCTTGCATTCCGCTCACAGTCATCGGCAGTCCCATCATCAATCATCGATTGTCAATCATCAATGACGGGGTCTCGGATGGGCAAGAGCAAGATCACGGTGGTCGGGGCGGGCAACGTCGGTGCGACCACCGCTCATATCGTCGCGACGCGGAAGCTGGGCCAGGTCGTGTTGCTGGATATCGTCGCCGGGATGGCCGAGGGCAAGGCCCTCGACATGGCGGAGGCCAGCCCCATCTATCTGTCCGATCAGAATGTACTGGGCACGACGGACTGGGCCGCGACGGCAGGGAGCGATATTGCCATCATCACCAGCGGCGTGCCGCGCACGCCGGGCATGAGCCGCGACGACCTGCTCGCGACCAACACCAAGATCGTCAAGAGCGTCAGCGAGAAGATTGCGGAGTGTTCCCCGAACGCATTCGTGATTGTAGTGTGCAATCCACTGGACGCGATGACCTACGCAGCCGCCAAGGCCACAGGTTTCCCCAAGCAGCGGATCATGGGCATGGCCGGGGCGCTGGACTCAGCTCGCTTCTGCTACTTCCTGGCGTCGGAACTCGACGTCGGCGTGGACGATATCAAGTGCGTGCTCATGGGCGGGCACGGTGACGACATGGTTCCGTTGCCCAGATTCACGTCTGTCAGCGGAATTTCTATTTCCCATTTTCTCCCAGACACCAAGATTGCCGAGATTGTGGATCGGACACGCAGAGGCGGGATTGAGATTGTCAACCTGCTCGGCTATAGCGCCTACTACGCACCTGCTACCGGTGCGGTGAAGATGGCCGAGGCCATTCTCGCGGACACCAAACAGGTTTTCTCGTGCTGCGCCTACTGCGACAAAGAGTACGGTGCGGGCGGATACTTTGTGGGCGTGCCGGCCGTGCTGGGCGAAGAAGGGGTCGAGCGAATTATCGAACTGAATCTGAACGATTCGGAGCGCGCCCAGTTTGCCGAGTCACTGGCTCACGTCAAAGCGCTTGTCGCCAAAGTCGATACGCTGCTGTAAACGCCGAAATGCTCTCGGGTTTTCCTTGTCATCAGCGCAACGGTGGTATAGACTCCCCACTCTCAATACGGCAGTGGCAGAAGGGGTATAAGAGCGCATGGAACTGATAAAGAAGATCAAGCATGCCGAAGCGGAGGCGCAGCAGATCATCGAGCAAGCCAAAGCCAACACCGTCAGCGACGCCGAAGAGGCGCGCAAGCGACGGGCCGCGGCGCAAGCTGAGGCGGAGCAGGCCAGGCGAAGAGCGATTGATGCTGCGGTGGCAGAAGCGAAATCGCAGGGGCAAGCGGAGGCGGTCGGCTTGAAGGCCGAAGCCGAAGGTCGGCGCGCGCAGCTTCGCCAGGAGACCGAAGGCAAGATCGGCGCCGCCGTCGACAGGGTCGTCAGTTACCTGAGAGGCTGAGCATGGCCATTGTGCAGATGGCGAAGGTAATGATTGTCTGCCACCGTTCGCAGGCCTCCGATCTGTTGGAGATGCTCCAGCAGAAAGGTATCTGCCAGGTGCTCAACGCCCAGGAGGCGATGGTCAGCAAGGAATTCCCGGAGCTTGCTGATGCGACGCGCAAGCCGAGGGACATTGAGCTGATGCTCGCGCGCCTGGAGAAGGCCGTCGCCTTTCTCAAGCGCTACGCCGCACCGGCCAAGGGTTTGGCCGCGGCACTGGCGCCGCGGGCGGTGGTCGATGAGCCTGCCTACAACAGGGTCGTGGGAGATGAAGGGGTCCTCGGAGTTGTCGATCAGTGTGAGCAGCTCGAGGCGTCCATAGAAAAAGCCAGAAGCGAGATCGAGAGCCAGCAAACCATTCTGGAGATGCTTCATCCTTGGGAATCGCTTGAGAGCCCGGTGGAAGAGATCGGGCATTTGAGCCAGGCCACTTGCAGGACGGGCCTGGTCCCGGCGCAGCACTTGCAGGAGGCTGAGGAAAAACTCGCCGCCGCCGGGGCGGCGATGCAGAGAGTGGGTCTGGCCGGCAGCAAGGCCGCGTGCCTGGTCGCGTATCTGAACGAAGGCGTCGACGAGGTGCAGAAGGCACTGCGTGGAGTGGAGTTCGAGGCCGTCACGTTTGAGGGGATGAGGGGAACGGTCGTCGATCTGGTCGGCGAACACCGCGAGCATCTGGACCGGGCGCGAAAGCATCTGCAGGAGCAAACGGCCGAGGCCGCGCGCTTGTCCGAAAGTCTGCTGAAGCTGGAGATCCTCTATGACCATTACCGCAATCTTCTGAGTCGCGAAACGGCCAGGGACGCAGCGCCGGCCACCGCGCAGACGGTGATCTTCGAAGGCTGGGTGAAGAAGCACGACTACGACAAGCTCGAAGCAGTCGTATCGCGCTTCAGTGCGGCCGGCGTGACGAAGATCGAGCCGGGCGAGGGAGAAGAAGTACCAGTCGAGATCGAGAACAAGAAACTCGTCCGGCCGTTCGAGGTCGTGACACGCCTTTACGGGATGCCGCAATATGTGAACGTGGACCCCACGGCGCTGCTGATGCCGTTCTTTGCGATCTTCTTTGGCATGTGCATCGCCGACGCCGGCTACGGACTTCTGATGATCGGTCTGCTGGCCTTGTTCATCAAGAAGATACAAGGTGACAAGAAGCTGCTGGTGATGCTGGCCATCTGTGGGGTCGCCACCGTGCTGGTCGGGGCGCTGACCGGCGGCTGGTTTGGCGACGCCATCCAGAAGTTCATCCCGGCCCTCAAGCCGCTCAGAAACGGGATGATGTGGTTCGATCCGTTTGCGAACCCGTTGATGTTCTTCGGGATCGCTATCGGTTTGGGCTACTTCCAGCTTATCGTGGGGCTGGTCATCGCGTTCGTGCACAATCTCAGGTGCAAGGACTACATCGCGGCCGTCTGCGATCAGCTTACCTGGATCGTCATGCTCAATTCGATCGTCCTGTTCGGGGCGAGCAAGGCTGGTGTAGTGCCGGCGGGCTTGGGCAGGGTATTCGGTATCCTGGCCATCATCCCGGCGGTTGCGATCTTCCTGTTCAGCCACCGCGAGGGCGGCATCGGCGCGCGGCTCGGGATGGGATTCTACAATGTCTTCAGCACCGTGTTCTACCTTGGCGACGTGTTGAGCTACCTGCGGCTGATGGCGCTGGGAATGGTGGGCGCCGGCTTGGCGATGGCGATCAACGTGATCGCCGAGATCGCCGGCAACATCCCGGTGATCGGTTTCGTTCTGACCATCCTGATCCTGGTCGGGGGCCACGTGTTCAACCTGCTCCTGGCCATGCTGAGTGCGTTCGTCCACACGTTGCGGCTGCAATACGTCGAGTTCTTCCCGAAATTCCTGGTGGGAGGCGGCCGGCAATTCGAGCCTCTGACGAAGGAGTACAAACATATCTACATGAGGACGAGTCAGTAGTTGTCTGGGATAAGAAAGGCAGGTTCACAATGGACTACGGAATGGCTTTGGCTTTGTTGGGTGCGGGATTGGCGGCGTTTCTGGCTGGCATCGGCTCGGCGTTCGGAATCAGCATTGCCGGCCGGGCCGCCACGGGCGTACTGAGCGAGAAGCCAGAGAGGTACGGCCAGATGTTTGTCATGGTCGTGCTGCCGGGGACCCAAGGGTTCTACGGCTTCCTGGGGGCCTTCATCGTCATGCTTCAGATGAATTTCTTTGGCGGTGGGCTTTCCGAAGCGGTCGGCATCAAGCTGGGGCTCCAGATTCTGGCCGCCTGCCTGCCGGTGGGGATTGCGGGCTTGTTCAGCGCGATTCAACAAGGCAAGGTCTGTGCCGGCGGTATCCTCATGGCCGCCAAGCGACCGGAGATGGCCTTCAAAGCCGGTGTCGTCTACGCGGTCATGGTCGAGATTTACGCGATTCTCGGCCTGCTGGTGACGCTGTTCATTCTTTGGTTCGGCATCACGTGGCCCGCGGCGGCAGAGGCCGCGGCGGCCGCGGCGTAGCGTACCGCGCGGCAACAAACGCGAACCCTCGATGACTGGACGGTGCAGATGGAAGCTGAACAGGTCATAGAAAAGATATTGTCCGACGCCAAAGCCGAGGCGGAGAAGATCGCACAGGAGGCGCGCGAGAAGGCCGCGGCCGAGCGGGCGAAGCTCGACGAGCAGTTGGCCGAGTTCAAGAAACAGTCGGCGGCGCTGGCCGAGAAGGCCGCCGAGGACGAGAAGTCGCACATCCTGGCCGCGGCCCGAATGGAGGCGGCCAAGGAATACCTCGCCGAGAAGACCCGCATTCTGGATGAGGTCTTCAAGCGGGTCCGCGAGCGGCTGGGGCAGTTGCCCGACAATGAGTATCGCGATCTCATGGCCCGATTGATGCGGGAAGCGGTCGAAACCGGCGAGGAGGAGGTCATCATCGGCCGAGACGAGATGCGCATCGATCAGACCCTCGTTGATGCCGTCAACGGCAAGCTTGAGGGCGACCGCAAACGCGACCTGAGACTTGCGGATGAGAGAACCGACCTGGCCGCGGGCTTCATTCTGCGACGCGGCAAGATCAAGGTCAACGTTTCAATCGGCGTCCTTTTGCAGCAGGCCCGGAACGACCTGGAGATCGAGCTGGCCCAGGGCCTGTTCTCCTGAGAACCTAACGTCAGTGTTGAGCGGCAAGCGCGATGCCCAGAGCACGATCTGAAGAAACGATAATCGAGTTTCTGACCTATCCGCAAATCGGTGGGGATGATTGGGCCTACATGTTCCAGACCGCCCAGGTCCGGACCCTGGAGATGCAGTTGCTCTCGCGTGCGGTCCTGATGGATATGGCCAACGCGCCGGATTTCGCGTCGGCGGTCGCCTCGCTGGCGGCCGGCGAGTACGCGTTGCCTCAGGGGAGCACCCGCTTCGATGACGTCGAGAACATCCTGCGTGACAGGCGCACGGCGGTGCGCGGGTTGTTCGAAGACTGGATGCTGGACCAGGCGATCGTCGATTTGTTCAGGAGCCGCGATGACTTCGCGAACCTCCGATTGGCGCTGCGACGCACCCTGACCGACAGGCCGTTCGGCGCCGACTACAGCACGGAAGGGAACGTACCGCCCGAGCTGATCGAGCAGGTGCTGGAGGAAGAGAACTACGATTTGTTCCCGTCCTACATGCGGCGCGCCACGGAGCAGGCGGTGTTGGCTTACTATCAGAACAAGGATATTCGCCAGATCGACTACGCGATCGATCAGGTCGAGGCCGACCACAGACTTGCGGAAGCCCGGCGGGTCGAAAGCATCTTCCTGCTGAGCCTCTTTCGGGTCCAGATCGACCTGACGAACATTCGCACCCTGTTGCGGCTGCGATTCGCCGACGCGCAGCACCGGCACGGCCTGCTGGACGGCGGCTTCGTGGCGCTGGACCGATTCCGGCAGGCACTGGATCTCGGCAGTGAGTCTCTGGGTCAGTTGTTTGCTGCGACGCCGTACCATCGGACTCTCGATGTTGGAGTCGGCTATCTTACGTCGAACGAGTCATTCCTGAAGATCGAGCAGCAGTGCGATGAGTACCTGACGGGATTCCTCCGATCGACCGGCCAGATCACCGCCGGTCCCCAGCCGGTCGTGGCTTACCTCCTCTTGAAGGAGCACGAAATCCGCACGGTCCGCTTGGTCCTGACCGCCAAGAAGAACCTTTTGGATACGAAGCTGATCCTGGACCGGATTTCGTGACCAGGGACCTGGAAAAAGTGAAACTCACAGAGACATCCATTTTGCTTCTGACGATTGTCCTGGGGACGATTGGGTGCGCTCTGCAGAAATCAGGGCGGCTCGCCGGCGCCGGACCTGAGGGCCGGTGGCAAAGGGATGAACACAGCAGGAGTCTGCATCTGGCGGCGGCGGCCGGTGACAGCGCGCAAGTCCAAGCGCTCATCGCGGCCGGCGCCGATGTCAGTCTAACCGACAAAGACGGTGCTACTCCCTTACACCTGGCCGCGCGAAACGGACACAGGAAGGTCGTGAAAATCCTGCTGAATGCCGGTGCTGACGTCGATAGAACGAGGACGGCAGGGACCATCACCGGTTTCACGCCGTTGTATGAAGCGACCGAAAACGGTCATGCAGAAGTAGCGAAGCTGCTTGTTGCCAGGGGCGCCGATGTTGCCGTCAGAACGGGAATCGGCGATACCTCTCTTCACGCTGCAATTCGGACGGGCCGGAAGGACCTGATCAAGCTGTTTGTCGCCAAGGGAGCCGATCTGAACGAGGAAGATCACCTCGGCCGGACGCCTCTCTGTGGCGCCCTGACTAGAGACCGCAAGGACATGCTTGAGTTTCTTCTCAAGAAAGGGGCAGATGTCAACCATAGGAGCCGCAATGGGTCGACCCCTCTGCAGTTTGTCGTGGAGAGGGGGCTCCGGGACATGACGGAGCTTCTCATCGCCAAAGGCGCCGACGCGAACGTTACGGACAACGACGGTCGGACGGTGCTGGACCTGGCGGTGACCTTGAGAGACTTCAGTCGGAGGGATATCGCGACGCTGCTGGTCTCGAAGGGTGTCCCGGCTCACACCCTGGGAAGCATTCATCTGGCGGCGTATCTGGGAGACATGACCAGGTTGAAGGGCTTGATCGCCGAGGGGGCCGACGTGAATGTCGGGGACAAGAATGACTTCACACCACTGCACTACGCTAGCATTGAGGGGAATGAAGAAGCAGCTCAGTTCCTTATCGACGAGGGCGCTAATGTCAACGTGAAGGATAATGACGGCTGCACACCTCTGCATTTGGCGGCAGTGCGTGGGCACGCGCAGGTAGTGAAGTTGCTCCTGGGCAAAGGTGCTGAGGTTGGCGTCGAGATGACCGTCAGGAGGCCGCGAATTGTCACGCTTACGAACGCGACGCCTTTACACGAAGCTGCCCGGCAGGGACACGCGGACGTGGCAGGACTGCTTCTTTCCGCAGGCGCTGACGCGGATGCTGTCGAGGGTGTAAGAGGAACACCGCTGAACCTGGCGTCCGGGTGGGGTCGCACGAGTGTGGTGAAGCTGCTGATTGCCCACGGCGCCGACCTCGGTGCGGATTGGAGGCGTGGCAGGACCTCGTTGCACACGGCTGCCTCGACGGGACACAAAGAAGTGGCAGAGCTCTTGCTTGCGGCCGGGGCCGACGTCAACGCGAAAGACATCGATGGCGAGACACCTTTGCACCTTGCCGTTGGGCAGAGTGGCAAGGACGTAGCAGAGTTGCTTGTCTCGAACGGCGCCGATGTGCAGGCGAAGACACGCCTTGGTGAGACGCCGCTGCACGTTGCTTCTCGCTGCAATAGCGAGGAAACGGCGGGACTTCTCATTGCGCATGGGGCAGACCTCAACGCAGCGAACAGTGTCGGTCGGACACCCTTACATGTCGCGGCCGCGAGCTTTAGAGGCGGCAAGGAAGCTGCCGAATTGCTCGTGCGCAAAGGTGCGAACGTCAACGCTCAGGACGAGGACGGCTGGACGCCTCTGCACGTGGCGGCCCAGAGAGGAAACGCTGAAGTTGTCGAATTGCTGATTCAAAACGGTGCGGATGTTGACGCTAGTCCGAAGCCGCAATCTGCTTTGGCTCTTCTGCCCGGGAGGACGGTAGAGGTCCGGACGCCGCTGTACCAAGCGGTGCGAGCCGGTCGCAAAGATGTGGCGGCACTGCTGGTTGCCCATGGGGCTCAACCAGACGCCGCAACCGCCGAGCTGCAGAGAACCAGCCCGACAGCGTTACATGATGCTTGCGAAGAGCGTGACCTCCAGGCTGTCAAGTCGCTCCTGGCGAGAAACGCGGATGTTGATCCCAGAGACAACCACGGTTGGACCCCTCTGCTCGTGGCGGCCCGGCAAGGGCACAAGGACATTGCCGAAGCGCTTCTCGACAAGGGCGCGGATGCCAACGCCCGGGACAAGGGAGGTATGAACGTCGTCAACCACGCTGTCGCCAGCAGGAAGAGGGATCTTGTCGAACTGCTTCTCGGCCGAGGGGCGGCCGCGACTCTCCACTCAGCAGCCTTCACGGGAGATCTGGCTAAGGCCAAGGCCCTCATCAGCGAAGGAGCCGATGCGAAAGCCAAGATGGTCTGGCAAAGCGGGACGGCTCTACATTTTGCCGCAAACAGAGAAATGGCGGAGCTTCTGATCGCTCATGGGGCCAACGTGAATACCAGAGACCACGAACACTGGACGCCCTTGTTCTATGCGGCGCAACGAGGTGACGAGGACACGGTACGATTGTTGCTTGCCAAGGGCGCCGACGCCAATGCGCGAAGCTTCGGTGAAACCACGCCGCTGCACATTGCGGCCTCCGGCGGCCACAGGGACGTGGCCGAACGTTTGATTGCGGTTGGGGCAGATGTTGACGCGACGAACGACTCCGGCTGGACGCCGCTGGCCTTCGCAGTGGATCGAGGTGACAAAGACATGGTTGAGCTTCTCGTTTCGCACGGTGCCAACGTCAATACAACAGACTGGCTGGGCAGGACCCTGCTGTGGCGGGCCGAAGACAGAGGACACGAAGCAGTCGCCCGCTTCTTGCGCGACCACGGGGCGACGAAGTGATCGAGGGCTTGCCAAGGTCGTGCGCGCCTGGAGTGATAAGTCGTCGAATGTGAGATGTGAATAGATGGAAGGCAAAGTCGCAGTATTAGGTGACGCCGATTTTGTGATGCCGTTCTCGACGCTGGGCGTGGACGCGTTCGCGGTGGAGCAGCAGCACGAGCAGGTGGTCGAGGCGGCCGGGAAGATCGTCGCGGCCGAGTACGCCCTCGTGGTGGTTGCCGAGAACATCGCCAGGAGTGCTGATGAAGCCTTTGCCGCCACCGAAGGCCGGCCCATACCGTGCATCGTGGTCGTCCCGTTCACCACGGAATCGGAAGGGTTTGCCACCGAAGCGCTGGGTAAGGTCCTGAAGCTGGCCACCGGCATCAACATATTGCAGAACGATTGAGAAGGTTTGCGTGATGACTGAGCAGAGAATAGGTCGCGTAGTCAAAGTGGCGGGTCCCGTCGTTGTGGCCGAAGGCATGAGCGGCGCTCGTATGTATGACGTCGTACGCGTCGGCGAGCTGAATCTGATCGGCGAAATCGTCGAGCTTCGCGGCGACACGGCCTCGATCCAGGTCTACGAGGAAACGACTGGTATCGGCCCAGGCGAGCCGGTGCTGGATACCGAGGCTCCCCTCAGCGTCGAGCTGGGCCCCGGCCTGATCGAGAGCATCTACGACGGCATTCAGCGGCCGCTGGACGCGCTGGTCAGTGCGGAAGGCGAGTTCATGAGCCGCGGCAGTGACATGCCGGGTCTGAGCCGCGAGAAGAAGTGGCACTTCAAGCCGACGGTTGGCGAAGGCGCCAACGTGGGGCCCGGGGACATCATCGGCGAAGTCGAAGAAACGACGCTCATGGTCCATAAGATCATGGTCCCGGCCGGCGTGCGCGGCACGATTCGGAACATCGCGGAGGGTGACTACAGCGTCGAAGAGACGGTGGCGGTCTGTGCCGGCGAGGACGGAGCCGAGCAGCCTTTGATGCTGATGCACCGCTGGCCCGTTCGCAACGCCCGCCCGATTGCACGGCGGTTGGCGCCCGAGCATATCCTGGTCAGCGGGCAGCGCGTTATCGATACGTTCTTCCCGATCAGCAAGGGCGGCACCGCCTGTGTCCCCGGTCCGTTCGGGACGGGCAAGACCGTCGTGCAGCACCAGCTTGCCAAGTGGGTCGACGCCGATGTGGTCGTCTACGTCGGGTGCGGCGAGCGCGGCAACGAGATGACTGACGTGCTGACGGAATTCCCGGAGTTGAAGGACCCGCGCAGCGGCGAGCCGCTGATGCGGCGTTCTGTGCTGATTGCCAACACCTCAAATATGCCCGTCGCTGCCCGCGAAGCGTCGGTCTACACCGGAATCACCATCGCCGAGTACTTCCGTGACATGGGCTACACCGTCGCCCTCATGGCCGACAGCACCAGCCGATGGGCCGAAGCCATGCGCGAAATCTCCACCCGCCTCGAAGAAATGCCAGCGGAGGAAGGGTACCCGGCCTATTTGGCGGCTCGGATCGCAGCGTTTTATGAACGGGCGGGGCGCGTGAAGTGTACCGGCGGGCCGGAGCGGGAGGGGGCGTTGTCTGTCATTGGGGCCGTTAGTCCGCCCGGCGGTGATCTGTCTGATTCCGTGGTCCAGGCGACGCTGCACGTGGTCAAGGTCTTCTGGTCGCTCAAGGGCGAGCTTGCGTACCAGCGACATTTTCCCGCGATCGACTGGCTGACGTCGTACTCGTTCTATACCCAATATCTCCAAAAAATGTTCGAGGACAAGGACCAGGGCGACGCGATGGAGCGGATGCGGCGCGAGGCGATGAGCTTGCTCGAACAGGAATCCGAGCTGCGTGAGATCGTCCGCTTAGTCGGTGCCGAGGCCCTCTCGCCGCGTGACCGCCTGGCCCTCGAAACCGCCCGCTCTCTTCGCGAGGATTATCTGCACCAGAATGCGTTCCACGTCGTCGACACTTACACGTCGATGGAGAAGCAGTTTGAAATGCTCAAGACCGTCCTGCACTTCCACCACCAGGCGCTCGAGGCCATCGAGGCCGGCGTCGAGACCGCGGAGATCTTCAAGCTCGCCATTCGCGAGGACATCGCCCGCGCCAAGTACATCCCGCAGGAAGAGATGGACAAGATCGGCCAGGTCCGCCAGGCAATCGAAGAGCAGATGAAGCAGCTCCACGGCGCTGCGCTCCCGAAGTAACGATGCGAAACGACGTCACCACAAGCGTAGGAGTGTGACATGCTATCGGTGAAAGAGTATCAGACAGTATCGAGTATCCAGGGCCCGCTGATGATGGTCGAGATGGTCGACGAAGCCAAGTACGGCCACATCGTCGACATCGAGCTGCCCGACGGCTCCGTCCGCCACGGCCAGATCCTCCAGGTCGAGAACGACAAGGTCCTCTTCCAGGTCTTCGAGGGCACCAGCGGCATCGACGTCCAGCGCAGCACCGTCCGCTTCCTGGCCAAGCCGCTGGAGCTCGGCGTCTCGCCCGACATCCTCGGTCGCGTCTTCAGCGGCCTGGGCGTCCCCAAAGACGACGGTCCCAACATCATCCCCGACAAGCGCCTGGACATCAACGGTCAGCCGATCAATCCCTACGCCCGTGACTATCCCAACGAATTCATCCAGACCGGCATCTCCACCATCGACGGTCTGAACCCACTCGTGCGTGGCCAGAAGCTGCCGATCTTCTCCGGCTCCGGCCTGCCGCACGATGACCTCGCTGCCCAGCTCGCCCGCCAGGCCACCGTCCTCGGCAAAGGCGAGGAGTTCGCGGTGGTGTTCGCCGCGATGGGCATCACCTTCGAAGCCGCCCAGTTCTTCATCGACGACCTGCACAACACCGGCGCCATCGAGCGTGCCGTCATGTTCGTCAACCTCGCCAACGACCCGGCCATTGAGCGGATCGCGACGCCGCGTTTCGCCCTGACCGCCGCCGAGTACTTAGCCTTCGAGCGCGGCATGCACGTGCTCGTCATCCTCAACGACATGACCAACTACTGCGAAGCCCTCCGCGAAATCAGCGCCGCCCGCAAAGAGGTCCCCGGCCGACGCGGCTATCCCGGCTACCTCTACACCGACTTAGCGACCGTCTACGAGCGAGCCGGCCGGATCAAGGGCAACAAAGGCTCCATCACGATGGTCCCGGTCCTGACGATGCCCGAGGACGATAAGACCCACCCCGTCCCCGACCTGACGGGCTATATCACCGAAGGCCAGGTCATCCTCTCTCGTTCGCTGCAGCGGCAGGGGGTCTCCCCGCCGGTGGACGTGCTGCCCAGCCTCTCGCGTCTGAAGGACAAGGGTATCGGCAAGGAGAAGACCCGCGAAGACCACGCTGACCTCTACAACCAGCTTTACGCCGCGTACGCGCGTGGCAAGGAAATGCAGGAACTGGCGACGATCATGGGCGAGGCGGCCCTCTCCGACGAGGACCGCAAGTACATGGAGTTCGCCAACAGGTTCGAGGCCCGCTACATCGGCCAGGAATACTACGAGAACCGCACCGTCTTCCAGACGCTGGATTTGGGCTGGGACCTCCTGAGCATGTTCGAGAACGTCGAGCTCAAACGCATCGACGTCAAACTGATCGAGAAGTATATGCCTCGCTTTTGGGAGAAAGCGGAGGCGTAGATGCGTGGATGCGTGAAAGCGTAGATGCGTGATTATCCATAAGCGTGAATGCGTGGAGGTCAGGACTACAGTGGCGGAGAATTGGAGACGGTAGTGATGGGCAAGACGCACAAAGACCTGGACATTTGGCAACTGGGAATCGACTTGGTTGAGCACGTTTATCAAACAACGAAGGCGTTCCCGAAAGACGAGGAGTATGGGCTGAAATCGCAAATGAGGAGAGCGGCGGTATCCTATCCAAGCAACCTCGCCGAAGGGGCCGCCCGATCTTCTACAAACGAGTACGTTCATTTTGTCTATATTGCTCTCGGCTCACTGTCCGAATTGGAGACACAGCTTGTGATAGCCGGGAGGCTGAAATACCTGGATCCGGCAGCCCTCCTTGAAGAAGTTGAGGCGCTGCGGCGAAAGATGCTGAACTTCATCAAATACATGAAATCAGCCAGGGACAAGGGAACGACCAAGTAGAACCATGGACCGACCCGAACACATCTACGCTTCTACGCACTTACGCGTCTACTCGTCTACGCTACCACGCTTCTACGCATCTACGCATCAACGCTTCTACGAGGTACTCCCGTGCTGGCCAACGTAAGCGCTACGAGAATGGAACTGCTCCGGCTACGCAAGCGGGTCGCGCTGGCCAGCCGAGGGCATCGCTTGCTCAGTGAGAAGCGCGACGAAATCTCGCGCCAGTTGATCCGCATCGCCCGGGACATCCAGCCGCTCCGCCGCAAGGTCGAAGAGGAGCTGTCGCAGACGTTCCGGCGGTTCATGCTGGCCCGCGCCTCGATGGAGCCCGAGCACGTCACGGCCGCCTTAGCCGTGCCGACCAAGAGGTTCAGTATGGCGATGGAGTTCGCCTCGGTAATGAACGTCAAGGTCCCGCACCTGCTCAAGAATATCGAGGGCGACATCATCTGTTACGGCTACGGCACCACCTCAGGCGAGATGGACGTCGCCTTATTGTCGTTGGAACGCGCCTTCGACCTGCTGATCGAGCTGGCCGAAAAGGAAAAACAGGCCCGCCTGCTGGCGGTCGAACTGCAAATGACCCGCCGCCGGGTCAACGTCCTGGAGCACGTGGTCATCCCCGAAATCCACGAAACCATCCGCTACATCCACGACAAACTCTCC
>JAFGJR010000105.1 GCA_016928975.1 Sedimentisphaerales bacterium
CCTCCGCCAAGAGGCCAGGTCTTCCCTACAACGGCTTTGCAGCCCTCCGTCCCCTCTCACGACCCCAACAGGCCGGATTCCCACCCCCAAAAAAATCCCAAACCCACCCGAACCCGCGAAGTCGGGATAGTGCCAGCGAAGCCAATTTGGGTGACAGTATGGCCTCGAATCGGGGTAGAAGGCCAGCCTGGAGCCTTGGGCACACAACTGCCTGTGATGCAAGAGGATAGGCAGGTGTCCGGGGTGGTCCGATCGGTGCTTGACAGGCACGCGTTGCCTCACTCAGGAGCGATTCCCCAAGACGTTACGCCTGCCGCCTATCCACTGTCACCCGAAAATGCCCATTTCTGAACCAGGCCGGACTACGTGTGTCAAACAGGTCTATTGGCTATTGGGGAGGACGGATCGCAATAAAGAGAACTCGAGTTCGAAGACTTGGCGCAGTTGGGCGTCGGGGATCACGTCGCCGGTGACGCCCATCTGCCGGTCGCTGAAGCGGGATGCGAAGCCGATCACAGTCACGGTGCCCTGGCCGTGATGGATCGTAGAGGCGACAGAGGCGGCGTCGAGCTTGATCAGGGGCACGCCGCCCTTGACCTCACAGGCGGAATCGACTGTGACGGCGGGCCAGCCTTCGGGTTCCGCCAGCGTGCCTTTCAAATTGGTCGCGTGATCGACGCTGAGCCCGAAGGGGTGCAACAGCAGGTTCGCCGTCGATTGAGTATTGGCCGGCGAGTCGAGGATGAGCACTCTGCCTCCGCCGGACACGTACTCGCTCAAGGCCGTGCGAAACTCCGGACTGACCGGCTGGTTCGGGTGCATGAAGACGACGGCGTTGGCGTCGAAGACCTCGTTTCCCTGCCGGCGGGACGTGAAGCAGCCCAGTCTCAGGATCCAGCGTTCGAAGATGCCGAAGCCGTTGGGCTCGCCGGCAATGAAGCCGCTCCGGGAGAGTGGGGCGTCACATACGGTGCGGTCGATCGCGACGTGTGCAAACGGCCGAGCGGGACGGGGCAGGGGATACGTCGCGTGGTGGATGGCCCGAACGCTCACGATTGCCAGGGGCCAGCCGAGCAGAACGCCGGCGAGCAGCATCAGCCGCGACCCGGGCCATCGCCTGCCCAGCGCGAAGGCGGTGCCTGCCAGCAGTATGCTGAGGGCGACCAGGGGCGCGTGCGGGTCAACGGGCGCGTTGCGATGGTTGAGCCATTCGAGCATGCCGAGCATCAGCTCGGCCTTGCCCGGCTCGAACGTCGAGAAGTTGGAGAAGATCGTCGAGTCTCCGAACGCTGCCACCCGGCCGGCGCCGCGACGCAGAGTCCACAACTCGATGAACGCGCCGCACCGGGCCTCGGCGCGATCCTCGACCTGGGGATAGAAGTTGCTTGCGTGGTAGTCCGCCGGGAGGTTCCTCAAGCCGGTCGCGAGGATGGCCGCCCGGCCGATGCTCAAACCGGGATCGATCGAGCAGGAGACGGCGAAATCCAGCGGCGGCATGTTCTGGATCATCGGGTGCGGCGCTACGCCCGGCTTGTAGATCTGGCGGAACACCCCGTCGATGTCGAACAGGCAGTCGTAGCGGAAGCGGAAGCCGAACCGGCGGGCGATGTCGTTGAGATGGACGCCCGTCTGAAAAACGTTCGTGTGCTCGCCGACGAGCAGGAGACCGCCGCCGTTGCGCACGAACTGCTCGATGTGGTCGATCTCCGCGGGACCGTAGCGAGCGGTCGGGACTTTGGCGATCAGGATATCGCAGTTCTCAAGAGCGTTGGCATCGATGGGTGTATCCAGGCGGCCCATCGTGTAGAAGCGGGAGAGGTAATCATAAATACAGGCATAGTTGTATCCTGATTCCTGGCCGTACCAGTTCGTGTCGTAGGGCCGGTCGGTTCGCTCCCAGGTGGAATGGTGTTCATCGACGAGGACTCGGCCCTGTTTGCGCGGGCCGGCCGGGTCCCAGAACAGGGCCAGGCAGGCCAGCAGCACGGCGACGCCGGTTATCGCCGTGCAAGCCAGGCGTTGGGAGAGTCTCACACGAGGGACGATGATGAGGTCCGGTTGCAGGGCCGGCCGCAATCGCACGAATCGCAGGGCCAGCAGGACCGGGACCAGCAGCAGAATCAAATGGACCCACGGGCTCCAGAACTGGTTCATCAGCGTCAACGGCGCCTCATACTCGGTCCGCAGGGTGCGGTGCGTGAGCAGGGCGATCAGCAGTCCGCCGCGAACGGGCAGCCAGAGAAACACCGCGATCGCCAAGCCGATGATCGGCTTTGTGCGGCCCCGACGTGGCGAGACCGCCGGCAGCAGGGCGACGCCTCCGAGCAGGAAGCACCAGGTGGCGGGGTCGAGCAGCAACTCCCACGTGGCGCCGAGCTGATGCACGCGTCGCATGGAGTAGATTGCAATCGTCGTGCCATCCAGGGCCGCATCGATCCCGAGCAGCCTTGTCACGCCGTAGAGGGGATACGCGAGCACGTGCGGCAGTTCATGGGATCTGGCTGTGATGCTCTCGTAGAGGAGCATTCCGGCGGACTGTACCAGCAGAATCACGCCGGCGGCGATGCCTGCGGTGCCGAGTTGAGCCGGCCACCGACGAGGGATCGGCAGGGTGCAGAGTGTTGCTCCGCTGAAGATCAGCACAACGGCTCCACGATAGGGCCAGGGCGCCAGCCAGATCGCCGGGACCAACAGGGCTGCCGTGATCAGCAGTTCGCCTCGCACGGGCCGGGGGATGTCCACGCCCGTCAGCAGGAGCGTGCCGACGGTGACAAGCACGGCCCACGCGATCCAGTTGGCTTGATGGTAGTAACTGAGCCCGAATAACCACGAGGCGCTCAACAAGGCCAGGGCGAACCACGCGCGCCTCATGTTCCCGCCTCCTTGCTCGGCTCGTCACCTTGCAGGGCCGGAGGCACCCACATGGATTCGCCGCGCAGCAGAGTGAGCAGCCAGCGCCAGAAGTCGGCGTTCTCCCGCAGGCCCTCGAACGGCGCCCCGTTCTCGTATTCGAGATTCA
>JAFGJR010000106.1 GCA_016928975.1 Sedimentisphaerales bacterium
CATGAAGCGTCGCATGGCGGGCTGGAGTCTCGACTTCCTGATGCAAGTCCTTACCGGAAAAGGAACTTAGTGTGCGCTGGCCCTGGCGTTGGCCCTTCATACCCGCCGGGACGATACTTGACTTTGGTAGCGCGTCGGCTATATTCGGGGAAATCGCAGAAACAACGTGCAGTATTTGGAACCACGTATGGCAGAAGTGAAACTACCGGATGGTAGTGTGTTGGAAGTGGCTGAGGGCAGCACCGCCCAGCAGGTGGCGGAGCGAATCGGGCCCGGGCTTGCGAGAGCGGCGGTGGCCGCCAAGATCGATGGGGAACTGGCTGACCTGGCGGCGCCCATTACGGATAGTCCGCAGGTGCAGATTCTCACGCCCAAAGACAAGCAGGGCCTGGAGGTGATGCGCCATAGCTGCGCCCACGTTCTGGCAGAGGCGATCTGTAGCATCTGGCCGCAGACCAAGCTCGTATATGGCCCGACCGTGGAGGATGGCTTCTACTACGATATCGATCTGGACGAGCCGATCCGCCCGGATGATTTTCCCCGCATCGAGGCCAGGATGGCGGAGATCGTCGCCGCCGACAAGCCGATCGTTCGAAAACAGATGTCCCGCGCGCAGGCCATGGACAAGCTCAAGGGCGACAAGTACAAGCTCGATAACATTGAGCGGGCCCACAGCGAGACCATCACCTTCTATTCGCACGGCGACGGCTTCGAGGATCTGTGCCGCGGCCCTCACGTCCCCAGCACCGGCAAAGTCGGAGCCTTCAAGGTGATGTCCGTGGCGGGGGCCTACTGGCACGGCGACCCCACCCAGAAGATGCTCCAGCGCGTCTACGGCACTGCCTGGCCCACGAAGAAGGATCTGGACGAGTACGTGCACCGGCTCGAGGAGGCCAAGAGGCGGGATCACCGCGTGCTGGGCAGGCAGCTCGACCTGTTCAGCTTCAGCGACATGGGGCCGGGCTTTGCCTTCATGCACCCCAAAGGAATGATCCTCTGGAATGAGATGATCGGTTTCCTGCGGCAGGTGAACCGCAAGTACGGGTACAAGGAGATCAAGACCCCGATCATCCTGAATGAGGAGCTCTGGCACCGAAGCGGCCACTGGGACCACTACAAGGAGAACATGTATTTCACGGAGATCGACGACATCGGGTATGCCATCAAGCCGATGAATTGTCCAGGCGGCTGCCTGCTTTACAGGACCTCCAAGCATTCCTACCGGGAACTGCCCCTGCGGATCGCCGAGTTCGGCATGGTGCATCGGCACGAGGCGAGCGGCGTCCTGCACGGGCTCTTCCGCGTCCGGCAGTTCACCCAGGACGATGCCCACATCTACTGCACGCCCGTGCAGATCGAGTCGGAGATCATCGGGGTGATCGATCTCATCTTCGAGACGTACCGCGCGTTCGGCTTCACGGACTTCAGCATCGAGCTATCGACCAAGCCCGAGCACCACATCGGCTCGGACGAGATCTGGGAGACCGCCACCAACGCTCTGAAGACGGCGCTGGCCCACAAGGAGATCGAGTACAAGATCAACGAGGGCGACGGGGCGTTCTACGGCCCGAAGATCGACTTCCACGTCAAGGATTGCCTCAAGCGCTCCTGGCAGGTGGGCACGATCCAGCTTGACTTCTCCATGCCGGAGCGATTCGGCTTGCTCTATACCGACGAAGACAACACGGACAAGACTCCCGTGATGATCCACCGGGCGGTGCTGGGCTCTCTGGAGCGGTTCATGGGCATCCTGATCGAGCAGTACGCGGGCGCGATGCCTCTCTGGCTGTCGCCGGAGCAGGCGAGGGTAATGCCGATCAGTGACAAAACGAACGCCTATGCCCAGGTCGTCTACAGACGGCTGAATGAGGCGGGTCTGCGAGTGGCCGCCGACCTGTCCGACGAGAAGATCGGCGCCAAGATCGCCAAAGCGCACGCCGAGAAGGTCCCCTACATGCTCGTCGTCGGACCGAAGGAGGCAGAATCTAACACGGTCAATGTGAGATTCCGAGGCGGCAATCAGACCAAAACCGTATCCGTGGACGACTTCCTCGCGGCGGCAAAACAGAAAATCGCGGAGAAAGACGCCAATGTGGCTTTTTGATGTGACAGAAGCCGGTACGGAAATGATAGACTGAGCGGCTGTCGCACGAGCAGTCTGTCGGAAACAGGGTTCTTTAGAAAGGTAAGGTGGTACACAATCGAGAAAAAAGGCCTACGCATCAACACGGGGATCCGGGCCGACAGTGTTCGGCTCATCGACGAAGGCAACAACCAGGTCGGTGTCGTCAGTAAGGAGGATGCCCTCAGCAAGGCGAGGGAGGCTGGGCTGGACCTTGTGGAAGTCGCGCCGACGAGCGAGCCGCCGGTCTGCCGCATCATGGATTACGGCAAGTGGCTGTACCAGCAGAAGCGACGGGTACGCGACTCTCACAAGAAGGCTCAACGCCACCTCGCCACGCTCAAGGAGATCCGACTTCGACCCGAGACGGACAAGCACGATTTGGAGGTCAAGAGCAGGCACGCCCGCGAGTTCCTTGAGAAAGGGCACAAAGTCCAGTTCACCCTTTTCTTCCGCGGTCGCCAGATGCTTCATAAGGAGCTGGGCGCGGAGCTGCTGGACCAGATCACGAAGGGTCTGGAGGATGTGTCAAAGGTCGAGCAGTCCGCGCGGATGGCGGGCCGGCGCATGACCCTGACGCTGATCCCCAAGTAGCCTCACCGGCTGGTTGCTGTTGGCTGCTGCCCAGCCGTGAGATTGCCCTACAGAGGCGGAGCGTCTGATTGTCTCAGGTATCCGGGGGCTCGTCGCGTCTTTTTTGGCGAAATTTGTCTGCGCCTGTTGACGGCGCGGACGGGCACCGGTATACTTCAGGTTTCGTTTGTGTAGCGCGCCGTACGTCTGAACAGGATAAGGTTGAGGACCGATGCCCAAATTGAAAACGCACAAGGGGCTTGCCAAGAGAGTGAAGGTGACCGGCACCGGCAAGTTGAAGCACATGCGCGCCGGCGCCAGTCATTTGATGAGCGTCAAGAATGCCAAGCGTCGCCGTCACATCCACAGTGCCGCGGTGATCAGCGGTGGCAAGGCCAAGGCCATGAAAGCCGCGCTTCTGGCCGGGTGAGGACCCCGCAGGACCGCACGAGCCGGCCAGTCCTGAACGCTTGCTTCTCGGCATACATCAGCTGCCGCCAGCAAGCTCAACGGTAATGATTTCAAAGGAAAGCTGATATGCCAAGAGTGAGAAAAGGCGCGGCGGTACGCCGAGCCAAGAAACGAGTCCTGAAAGCGGCGAGAGGATTTCGCGGCGCCCGCCGTAATCAATGGCGCACTGCGACCGAGTCCGTCACTCGCGCCGAAGTCAATGCCCGCAAGAGCCGCAAGCTGAAGAAACGCGACTATCGCGGCCTGTGGATTCTCCGCGTCAACATCGCCTGCCGCCAGAGAGGAGTCCGGTACAGCGAGTTCATCAACGGCTGCAAGAAAGCCAACATCGCGCTGAACCGCAAGATGCTCAGCGAGATCGCGATCGCCGATCCGAAGGGTTTCGATGCCATCCTGAATGAGGCCAAGGCCGCCTTGGCATAGAGCATGCTTGAACAGTTCGAACAAGCGGGCAGACAGGCTCTGGACGAACTGACCAAGGTCCAGGACTTGAAGGCCCTCGAAGAGTTCCGCATCAAGTATCTTGGCCGCAAGGGCCTGATCATGCAGTTGCTCAGCGAGGTCGGGACGTTGCCTCGCGAGGAGAAACCCCGGGCCGGGCAACTGGCCAATAGGACCAAGAACGAGGTCACGGCGGCGTTCGAGGAGCGAAAGAGGGTCCTGGAGGAATCCCAGAAGCGGGTCCGCGAATTCGTCGATGTGACGCTGCCGGGAATCCCCCTTCAGATGGGCAAGCCGCACGTCGTCACGCAGACGATCAACGAGCTGCTGGATATCTTCGGCCGGATGGGCTTCGGCGTCGCTTACGGCCCGGAGGTCGAAGATGAATGGCACAACTTCATCGCGCTGAACATTCCGCCCGAGCATCCCGCCAGGGACCCGCTCGACAACTTCTATATTGAAGACGACATTCTGCTTCGCAGTCAGACCTCCACGATCCAGATTCGAGTCATGGAGAGGACCAAGCCGCCGATTCGCGTCGTGGCACCAGGGCGGGTCTATCGTCCCGACACGGTCGATGCGACGCACATGTACATGTTCCACCAGCTCGAAGCCCTCGTCGTGGACGAAGGCGTCACGATGGTGGACATGAAGAGCACGATCGCGCAATTCATCCATGTCTTCTTCGGCGCCGACACGCAGTGGCGGTTCCGGCCGAGCTTCTTCCCCTTCACCGAGCCCAGCGCCGAGGTGGATCTGCTCCTGACTGACCGGACCGGCCAGCAGCGATGGACCGAGATGGGCGGCTGCGGCATGGTCGATCCCAACGTCTTCGACGCCGTCGGCATCGACAGCGAGAGGTACACCGGCTGGGCCTTCGGCTTCGGCATCGAGCGCCTCGCCATGCGCAAGTACGAAATCCCCGACATCCGCTGGCTCACGGAAAACGACCTGCGATTCCTCGAGCAGTTCTGATTCTCATTATCCCGGCTGGTAGCATCCTGCACGTCTGAGTCATCCTGTTGACGGAGCCAGTGCCACAGAGACTGCCGATGCGCGGGCCACGTCACCCTGTCTGCTTCTGAGATTTCTTCAAAATGCTTCCGGAAAGCTCTATGCTGGCGGCGGTTCTGTCCTATAATCTATGGAGAAGCCGTGGAATAGGGGATAGCTGGCCGCTGGCTGCGTTGCAGGATATCTCTGAACCGGCCTTGTCGGCGACCGCATCGCTCCCCTATGTGGGTCTTTTCTTAACGGAGGCAGCGACATGAACGGCAAATCTCCCACACTGGCGATTGCGGCGTTGATCGTGGGGCTCAGTCCTCTCTTGCAGGCTGAAGACCCTGTTCAGTTCCGTGACCCTAACCTGAAGACTGCCGTGGAAGCGGTCCTCGGTGTGGTGAATCCTACGCCGAGCGATATGAACAATCTCAACCATCTTGACGTGTTGTCGCACGGGATCACGGACATCACGGGCATCGAGTACGCCAGGAACCTCGTCAGCCTGGACCTGCGCAAGAACAGAATTGCGGACATCAGCCCGCTGGCCGGCCTGACGAAGCTGACGTGGCTGGGCATATACGGCAACCTCATCACCGACCTGACTCCTCTGTCCAACCTCGTGAACCTCCGTGAAGTCGATCCCGGAGCGAACCAGGTCAGCGACATCACGCCCCTGGCCAACCTGACGAAGCTCACGTACCTGGACCTGACCGACGACCAGATTGTGGATATTTCCGCCCTGTCCGGCCTGATGAACCTCACGCGGCTGTACCTGTCCGGCAACCAGGTCGTGGATATCAGTCCGCTGAGTGGCCTGACGAATCTCACGACCCTCGACGTTGGCAGAAACAAGGTCACGGACATCAGCGTTGTGTCCGGATTGACGAATCTCGAACGCCTCTACCTGCACAGCAACCAGATCGCGGACATCGACGCCTTGACTGACCTGACGGCCCTATCCACCCTGTGGCTGACCGGCAACCCTCTCAACCAGGCGGCCTACTGCACAGACCTTGCGGCGATCTATGTGCACGATCCCAACATGGAGTTGCTCTACGGCCCCAATCGTGCGGTCCCGACAGCCGTGTCCGCCACCGACGGCACGTACTTGGACAAAGTCGAAGTGACATGGAGCACGGTATGCAACGGACCTTTGTACACGAGCCGCTATCGGGTCGCTCGTTCGGATTCGCCGTCGGGGGCCAAGAGCATCATTTCGTCGTGGCAGACCAGCACCTCCTTTGATGACAGCACGGCCTCTCCCGGCGTCACATACTACTACTGGGTCGAGGCGGCCACGAGCGAGGATGGAGCAGGCGCTACCGGCTACAGTGTCTCTGATACGGGTTACGTCGGAGGCACTGAGCCACCGGAACAGACTGGTACGATCACGGGCAGGGTATGGAACGATGTCAACGGCGACACCGATCCTCAGAACGAATCAGGTTTGTCTGGTTGGATCGTCTACGCGGAGGCGAACGATACTGCCAACGGCCGGCGGGACGCCGATGAGCCGTCTGCCGTCACGGATGCCGATGGAACCTACATGCTGGACTCGTTGATCCCTGGCGCGTACGTCGTGCGGGAAGTTCTCCAGGCCGGGTGGGAACAGGCCTATCCTCATGGGGGGTGCCATCAGGTGCAGGTCGAAGCGGGCCAGACCCGCGATCATATCGACTTCGGGAACCGACAGCCGACCGGCGAGCCAAACGAACCGATCGAGCCTACGCCACACCTGTTGTGGTCTCAGCCGCCCGCCGAGATCGATCCGAATCTCGATCCCAATGCTCCTGTGACATTCTGCGGCTGGGATGAACCGGCCCGGTCGACCCAGTCCGGTGGCCGTACTCGCCAGTGGCGCATGGTTGTCGATGATTTCCACTGTCTGGGTCCTATCCCTCTGACGCGCTTGCGTTGGTGGGGCTCGTACAAGGCTTGGCAGTCGCCCGAGCCTCCGGAGAACCAGCCCATGGCCTGGCACATCGGCTTTTGGGCCAACATGGTCGAGGGTTTGCCGCCTGACCAGCTCTATCCCGAGCGTCTGGTCTGGTCACTCGAGATCCCGGTCGAGCGGGTTCATTTCGGGCCTGTCGGGTGGGATGAGTTCCCGCAGCGGGTTGGAGAGATGTGCTTCGCGTACGAGCTTGGCCTGGAGCCTGAGGAGTGGTTCCACCCGGCGGAGTCTGGGAGCAACGCGGGGGTCTATTGGATGAGCATTACGGCAGTCTACCCGCCCGATGCACCCCGAGTCAACATGTGGGGCTGGAAGACGCGGTCGCATGTCTGGCGTCAAGGCGCGCTCATACCGGCCATCATGGGCGAATGGCCCACGTCTGAGGAACGCTTGTTTCCAGGGCGGATTTCGCCCGTTGAAGACTCCCAGTTGTGCGGCGAGAATCAACCGTATGACGTGTGTTTCGAGCTTCTGACCGAGTCGCCGTGGACTCAGTGGGACCAGCCGTTCGAGCCGCTTCGGGAATGGCCATGGTCGGGCGACGCGGTGTCTGTGTTGGTCGAGCAGCTTGGGGACACAAACCCGCTCATCGATCAGGAAGTGGCGGATGACTGGCCCTGTGTGCGATCGGCCCCGATCGTTGGCATCGCCTGGTACGGCTCCTATCGAGGCTATCGATATGATGCGTGTCACTGCGGACAGCTCGCGCGTCCTCGCGGGCCGGATGCCTTCTTGCTGTCCGTCTATGAGGATGCCCGCGCAGATGCCGCCTCACCGTACGGGCATCCGGGAGGGAAGATCTGGGAGTATCTCGCCCCGGATTACGACGAAGTCATGGCAGGATGCGCCCGGAGTCTGGCGGGAGAGCCCAACCAGGCCGTATGGAGATACTCGGTACGACTTCCCGAGGACCGCTGGTTCCGGCCGCCCGTGGCGGACCGGGTCTACTGGTTCAGCGTGGTGGCTGTGTACACAGACTGGCCGGAGAAGGCATCGAATCTCTGGAGCTGGACCCACCGCGAGCATGTCTTTGGGACCGGCGCCAACTGGATCGACTTCTCGCCTCACCCGAGTCTCGCGCCCATGTGGCGAGTTGTGCAGGACCCACTCGATCGGCCTGTGGACATGGCCTTCACGCTGTTCACGTCGCCGCGAGCCCCCGGTCCGGAGCCCGTGGCATACTGGCCTCTGGACGAGACTGAGGGTGAAGTCGCCCACGACGTCGTCGGGGGGCGTCACGGCATCGTGCAGGGCGGCACCTGGACCGTGGGTGTCCACAGCAGCGGGGCCCTCGGACTCAATGGTTTGAATGACTACATGGACTGCGGGGATGACCCGGCATTGGGGCCGGAACACATGACCCTGTCGCTGTGGCTGCGACCCAGCCACATGGGCGGCGCTCGATACGTCGTCTGCCGGGCCCATCGCAAGGATGACTTCACTGATCATGCCCTTCTGATCCACCTGCATGGCCAGATCGAATTCGTGTTCGACGAGCGAGGGTCGGGATCAGGTTCCGTCATCAGTACGAGCCAGGTGGCCCTTGAGGAATGGGTCCAGGTCGCCGTCACGCGCGACCCAGACAGGGGCACGTTGTATATCAACGGCTTGGAGGAAGGGTCCAAGCCATATGCCAGCCGATCGGCCGGAGAGGGGTTCAGGCTGACCGTTGGTTCCCATCGCGGTGAGACTCGATTCTTCAACGGCAGGATAGACGATGTGCGCTTGTACGACGTGCCGTTGACACAATCACAACTCAGCGAACTGGCTGGTCTTTGACTGCATCCAGATTCAAGCGCAGGCCAGGGACTCGATCCAGCCGCAGGTCGCCTACAACCCGGCGCGGGCCGAGTACCTCGTGGTGTGTCAGACCCGCACGAGTACTGCAGCCCGCTGAATTTGCTGCTTACTTCACGGAGTCGTCTTCGGGCAGGTTGAGCTGTCTGTAGAGGCTGCGACGGCCTTTCTTGTCGTCCTCCAGCGTAGCTTTGGCGTATTCCGCAACCTCCTGGGCCTTCTCGCGTGGGACCACGATGACGCCGTCGCCGTCGGCGACGATCAAGTCGCCAGGGCGGACGAGGACGCCGCCGCACTCGATGGGACGATTGACCGACTCGATTTCGTTGCGCCCCGGACGGATACCTCGCGTCACGTGTCGCAGGTACAGCGGCACCTGCTCGGTGGCGATTTCATCGGTATCGCGGCCGCCGACATTGGTGACTACGCCGACACAGCCGCGAAGCTTCCAGCCCATGATGTTGTTCGACCCGATCGTGCCGACGTCGGAATTGGGGGCGTCGTCGATCACCAGAGCGGTTCCCTTGCGAATCAACGGCACGAAGGGCTCCGGGGTCACTGTGTTGTACGTCTGGCCGACCCATTTGTCGAACGCGGCGGTTTCCATCGCTGGAGCAGGGGGCTTGTTCGTTGGGACGTAGCGGGCCGTCACGGCAATGCCGATGAACCGGTGTTTGTAGTGCGTCGTGTCTTTCCAGGAGGGGTGAATGTCGGGCGACATCAGGCCGACGTTGGCCAACCCGACCTTATCCATCCCGTCGGAAACATCCGATACCCGCAATCCCTCGAACAACTTGAGGATTCTCAGGTCTTCCTCCTCGCTGTACACTCGGGTTTCCATGAAGTTTCTGCCCGCCCGCAGGTCCTCGGCCGCCGGCCTTGGGCTTTGCTGCGCCGCCACAGGAACCGAAACCACGGCCATCCACATCGCCGTGAGGATGAGCAAGCTCGCTGCCAGGACCAGGGTGAACGCTTTCCCGCTTCTCGGATTCATCATTGCTGACCTCCACAATCATCGGTTGAGCTGTCGATTCTGCGGCCCGTCCGTCCAGGCCGTGGCCATACTATACTCGCCTCGGATATCGTCCGGAAGCAGGACCGCTCAGTTTTCTGTGTGACTCGCTGCCGCAGATGCAGGGCATGCCTGAGATGACAGTGTTGAAATCTGTGACGCAGTGCGGAGCGGCGCAATGAAAAGCCCCTGTGGAGCCGGAGCGAGGATATTCCCAAAGCCAATTGTCGGTATGTGTTTGAAATACCCGCCAGTCGCTGCGCAGGGGCAGAGGTTCAACGGATTTCCGAGATGCCACTATGTTACTGACATTGCGTTCGCCAACAGACCCCCTTACACATTGTTGTGACCTCAACTCTCGTCGTTCATGTCTCCCATCGGCAGGCACTTCACCTCCACTTGAGCCTTTCTGGGAGAGCCGCGAGGGCCGCCAATCCTCTCCGGCGAGCGGGTGAACCGCGATCCCAGAAGAGCCATCTTCCCCCGTTTCCCAAGCTGCCCTGACCAACAGGGATGAACTCCGCTGTCGTTCTCTGTAGCCTGGCGATCTGCCTGACTTAGCCCCGATAATCTGCGAGATCGGCCCGAACGAGATTCCGCAGGATTCAGAAGAAAATCTGCGTCTTGCAGGCCTTCCGTGATTCGGATCACAGGGCGATCTCTGACAAGCTCCGGGACTGTCTGGGAGTGCAGGAATGAACTGCCCGATCGCTCTTGTGCCGGGGTTTGCCACTCTCTATGATAGGATCCTGACCTGATTCGCGGACCGAGCATGATTGAGATTGCCGACAACACGTTTGTCCCGGAAGAAGAGTTCACGTTCAAGACCTCGCGCAGCAGCGGACCGGGCGGGCAGAATGTGAACAAGCTCAATACGCGGGTCACAGTGCTGTTCAACGTGGGCGGCTCGCCCAGCTTATCCGACGACCAGAAACGGCGGATTCTGGCCAGGCTGTCGAGCCGGATCGATCGTCACGGAGTCCTGCGGGTCATTTCACAGCGTCACCGTTCGCAGGAGGCGAACCGCCGGGCGGCGATGGAACGCCTGGAACAGCTATTGCAGGAGGCCCTGAAGCCTGCGCCTACCCGCAAGAGGACCCACGTTCCCACCGCCGCTCGCGAACGCCGACTGGACGAGAAGAAGCGGCGCAGCCGTCTCAAGAGCCAGAGGACAAGGCAGGATTGGGACCAGTGATGACAGCGTGCTCGGACGAATGCTACTTCGCTTTTCTTTTGCGCGAGGCCAGGAAGACGACCACCGCCGTGATGACCATGAGCACCAGAACTTCACTCGGGCTCAGCAACAAACCTAACACACCTTGTCTCCGTCCTGCACTGCTGTTCCTTGCCGGCCACGAGCCGCCATCCCGACGGTCGGGCGCCGAAGCTCATTGAAACACAAAACGCCGTGCGCGTCCAATCGATTTGTCGTCTCCCTGATGCCGCTCCCCCGGAATTCTCACATTTTCCCTGTAATAGATTTCCGTTTCGGGCGTCTTAACCTGTGAAAGGCGTGATATGGAATGGACGATTGAGCAAGTGAATAGAATGGGCGGGGTCTTTGTAGGGCTTGCCTTCCCGATGTTCCTGACCTCCGCGGCACTGATCGCTTCTGTTCTGTCCGTGGAGTTCATCCTGCGAACGCGGGTCCGTGCCGCCCTGCGGTATTGGCTCGTCGTTTCGGTCCTGGCCTATCTTCTATTGATCCCTTTTTTCTCATTAAGTCCTCCTTCTACCCATCGGCTGGCTGGCGCGGCTGCCTATGCAAGCCCGACGTGTTCTGCGCCAGTGAGCCACAACGCTCCCCTGTCCCGCTCTATCACCGGACAATCTCAGACCACCATGGCTGGGACGGGGGAGCGACCGGCAAAGCTGACGTGGCAGGGGACTGTATTCGTGCTCTGGCTGGCGGGTGTCCTCGTCGCCGGCGGTCTGCTCGTGTATCGCGCGGCGACCGCCTGCCGGCAGATCAAGGGCTCACCTCCGGCCAATTTGCTGATGAAGGACATCCTGGCCTACTGCCGCAAGCGAATGCGGGTCTGGGGCAAGATCCAACTGAAGGTCTCCGAAGAAGGGACACAGCCGGTCGTGTGCGGCCTGCTGCGGCCTGTGATCGTGGTGCCGCGAAACCTCGCCCCCTCCCTGGGCTCACGCCACCTTCGCGACGTGCTCTTTCATGAGCTGGCCCACGTCAAACGCTGCGACTTGTGGGTCCATCTGATCCAGAATTGTGTGCAGGTGCTGTACTTCTACAACCCTCTGCTGTTGTTCGTGCACGCCGCCCTGCGACGGCTGCGCGATGAAGCGGCCGACGAAGCCGTACGCGACACCCTCGGGGATGCGGACCTCGCCTACCGCCAACGTCTCGCCGACGTGGCGACCCTCGCTCTCAAACCACCCACCCCAAGCCTGGCCGTCATCAGCGTCGCATAGCCTGCCTTGAAGACCTTGCATTCCCGCGCATTTCCATTGCGGAGCCGCGGCCAGCGTGGTACAAGTTCTTAGGCTCTGGCTGGGTGGCAAGGAAGGCTGGCATGGCGGTTCAGTTTGTTCTGGGACGGAGCGGGACGGGCAAGACGACGTTCTGCGTTCGCGGCATCGCGGATGCGTTGCAGGAATCGTCGGAGCAGCCGTTGCTTTTTCTCGTGCCGGAGCAGGCGACGTACGAGGCGGAGCGTGCGATCCTGTCCGATCCGCGAGTCAACGGCTATCACCGGCTGCACATCCTCTCATTTGACCGGCTTCAACTGCTCTTGCTGGGAAGGCACACGGGCTGGCCGGCCGTTTCGCGAATCGGCCGGGAGATGCTGATCCACAAAATCCTGCGAGATACCAACGACAAGCTGCGAGTCCTCGGCTCGTCGGCCCTGTTGCCTGGTTTTGCGCAGCACATGGCCGACACGGTGTCCGAGCTGCATCGCTATGCGCTCCTGCCCGAGGACGTTGATGAGTTGGTGGACCGGTTGGGGAAGGGGCAAGGCAGTCGCCTGACAGCCCTGAAGTTCGCCGATATCGCGTTGATCTTTCGCCGCTACTCGCAGCTCCTGGAAGGCAGGTTCATCGACCCGCAGGCCCAGGTGACTGCGGCCCGCAAGGCGGTCGCGGACATGGATTTCGTAAAGGGGGCGAGGCTGTGGATCGACGGATTTGCCAGCTTCACCGGCGCCGAACTGGCGATTCTGAGCGAGTTGCTCAGGGCGGTCGATCATGCCTACGTGGCGTTTTGCGTCGATCCTGGGCGCGTCGGGTCGGCCACGAGCCATTGCTCTGCGCCGGCGCCGGAGGGGCTGTTCGAGCCGGTGGAGCGGACCTGTTTCGATCTGCTGCGCCGGGCAGGCGAATCAAAACTCCACGTGGTTCCGCCGATCATCCTGAGCCGGGTGCGTCGATTCGATCCCTGCCCGCCGCTGAAGCACGTCGAGCAGAACCTCTTCTGTCCTGGGGCCGGCGTATCAAAAGCGGAGGGCAGAATCCGGATAATCTCCGCGCCCAACATTCGCGCGGAAATCCAATTCGTCGCCAGGCAAATCCTGACGCTCGTCCGGGACAAAGGCTATCGCTATCGCGATATCGCCGTGGTGGCCTCTGACCTCGACCGTTATGAGCACTACGTGCGCGCATATTTCGACGGCTACGAGATCCCATTCTTCATCGACAAGAGGAGACCCCTCGATCAGCATCCGGTCGTGGCGTTGATCTGCACGGCCCTGGAGGCAGTCACAGGCGGCTTCGACCACGCGGATGTCTTCGCATATCTCAAGAGCGACCTGGCTGCAATTGACCCGGCGAAGATCGACCTGCTGGAGAACTACTGCCTGGCGTTCGGCGTGGATGGTCGCGATTGGTTGAGCGACGAGCCGTGGCGGTTCAAGGCCGGCGACGACATCGACTTCGATGAGGACGCGATCAATCGTATTCGCGAACAGGCAGCCGGGCCTCTGCTGGCGCTTCGGGAGGCCCTGCACCTCAATGGGGACGTCCAGAAGACCCTGACCGCCGGCGCATTCACACGCTGCATCTTCGACCTCCTGGACGGCCTGCACGTGCGAGGGCGACTGAACGCGTGGGTGGAGCAGGCCCGCGAGCAGGGCGATCTGAGCACGGCCGACGAGCATCGGCAGTTCTTCGACACGCTGATCGACGTCTTCGACGAGCTGGTCGAGGTCTTCACACACGAGGAGATGACCGCACAGGATTATTTTGGGATTCTGCGCTCCGCCTTCTCACAAATGACGCTGGCGCTCATCCCGCCGAGCCTTGACCAGGTGCTCGTCGGCTCCATCGAGCGAAGTCGTCATCCGAACCTCAAGGCGATCTTCCTGCTCGGCGCGACACAGAAGCAATTCCCCGTCCCGATCGCGGTGAACAGCGTGCTGACCGACGAGGACCGCAACGCCGCTGAGGCCACCGAGTTTCACCTGGCGCCGACCACCGCTCAGTCCCTCGCCGACCGCCAGTATTTCGCATACATCGCGTTCACAAGGCCGTCGGAGTTTCTGTGCGTCAGCTTCCCGTGCCTCGACGAGAAAGGAGGGCCTGTCGCGCGCTCTCACTTCATTGATGATCTGCAGTTGCTGTTCGACGATCTGCACGAGGAGTTCATCGCGGATGACTTGCCGGAGATCGACGACGTTCGCAACGGAGCAGAGCTGGCGGAGTTGCTCTGCACGCGGCTGGGCCGAGATGCGTTCCTGCCTGCCGCCGGCGACAAGGAGCAGCTCCGCGGTTTGCTGGACGCGATGCAATGGGCCGGCGATCAGGAGGCGATTGTCCGGCCGGTTTCTACGGCGCTGAGCTATGACAACGCGGCGTGCCTGGAGCCGGCCGTCACAAAGGACCTCTTGGGCCCGGAGATTCCGGGCTCGGCGACGCGTCTGGCGACATTTGCCGCCTGCCCCTATGAGCACTTCGCGCGCTACACTCTGGACCTCAAGCCGCGGCGCGAATTCAAGCTCGAGCCGCTGGACCTGGGTCGGTTCTATCATGACGCCCTGGATCGCCTCCAGAGGCGTCTGTCGGCCGAGCGGCAGAATTTCGCCTCCGTTGAGCAAGGCCGGTTGACACAACTCCTGCAAGAGCACATCGCGGAGTTTACAGAGCAGGACCCATTCCTCGCCCATTTCGTCCAACGGTCGGCACACAACGCCTTCATCATATACAGCGCGAGCGAGACCTTGCGGGAGTGCGTCTTGGCCATCGCGCAAATGGTCCAGGCGGGCTCGTTCCGACCTCAGTTGTCCGAAGTGGCCTTCGGCCACGTGGCGGGCGCTTCGGACAAGTTCGGTCGATTCGAGCTGCCTCTTCCGGACGGCCGTGTGCTCGTCTTGAGCGGCAAGATCGACCGGGTCGACATCGCCGAACTGAGCGGCAGAAGGGCCGCGCTCATCTTCGATTACAAGCGAACGCAGAGCAGCGCGAGTTTCGGTTGGTCGGACCTGTATCATGGCCTCGACGTCCAACTCGCCGTGTATATGCTTGCCGTCCGCCACGCCGGCTCGGCGTACGCGGACGATGTCGCCGGGGCGGTCTACCTGCCTGTCGAAGCAACACCGCAGAGGGCCACGCCGGCTGAGTTTGAGGCGGAAGCCCACACGTTCCAGCACAAGGCCCGAGGAATCATCAACGGCACCTACTGTGGCCACCTCGACGCCAACGCGTCCGGGAACAGCGCCTTCTACAACTTCTACGTGACGAAGGACCAGCAGCCGTATGGGCACTACGGCAGGAGCAATGTTCTGCGCCCGGAGCATTTCGCACGCTTGCTCGACTGGTCGCGGAACAAGATCGTTCGCCTGGCGGTCGACATCGCGTCGGGCAGGATCGAGTCTACGCCGTATCATCGCGGCAACGAGCGAGGATGCATGTTTTGCGAGTTTCTGCCCGTGTGCCGCTTCGACTGGCAGATCAACGACTACAACTTCCTGAAGCCGATGAACAAGGACAATCTGATCGCGCTGCTTGACAACGAATGAGCAAGGACAGGCAAATCAAGTGGACAGACCAACAGACGCGGGCGATCCTGAGCCGCGGCGGCAACGTCTTTGTCACCGCGTCGGCCGGCACAGGCAAGACGGCGGTCCTTTCGGGCCGCTGCGTCAATTTGATCTCCGACGGCGCCGTGTGCCCCGATGTCCTCAACATGCTCGTCCTGACGTTTACGGATGCCGCCGCCGAGCAGATGCGCTCCCGTATCGGCAAGCAGCTTCGCGAGGCGTTTCATCAGTCTCGCGACTCGCGACTGGCTCGCCAGCTCACTCTGCTCCAGGGCGCCGACATCAGCACGATTCACTCGTTCTGCAAGCGCCTGATCACGGAGCACTTTCACGAGCTGTCCCTCGATCCGTCGTTCCGCGTGATCGACAGCGACGAGGCCATGCTCCTCAAGGCGGAAATGCTGGAAGAGACCATCGAATGGGCATGGCAGCAGAGTCACCTGTCCCAGAGCTTGCACGAGCTTCTGCGAGGCCGGGACCTGCGCACGAACAACGGGTTTCTCTCCAGCGTCATCCAGATCAGCGACTTCCTCGAAGGGGTCGTGGCGCCCGATGCCTGGTGTGAGCGGGCCCGCGCGATGGCGTTCTTGACGGACTCGCCGGAGGCCGGGCTGGGACGCAAACAGAAGAAACTCATCGAGAATCGCCTGAACGCGGCTCTTTCCCGGCTTGGCTGGGCCCGGAAGCTGTATCGCAAGGAAATCCCCGACGGCGACTGGGCGGACAGGATCGAGGCGGCCTGGGTCGAACCCGTCGGCGAGTGCCTCACGAAACTCCGGGCGGACGACTGGCCCGGCTGCGTCGAGCGCATCGGGGCTATCCAGTCGTTGCGCAAGATCAGCCCGAAGGGCCTGTCCGAGGCGGTTGGGGACGTGGTGGCGACTCTTCTCGACGGGGCCAGCCGTACCGTGAAGGGCCTCGGCGACCTGGCCCTCGTCAATCCCGATTACCTGGAGATCGTCGGTCGCTCAACGAGCTTGCAGACGCAGGTTCTCATCGAGCTGGTGCAGAAATTCACTCGACTGTACGCGGAACGCAAGCGCGCACTGAGCGGCCTGGATTTTGCCGATCTCGAACGCTTCGCCCTCCAACTGCTGGCGGAATTCCCGCCCGGCGGGCAACACAAGCCTACGGAGACCGCCCTGGCCCTGCGAAAACGCTACAAGTACATCTTCGTGGACGAGTATCAGGACATCAACCCGGTGCAGCAGGCGATCCTCGACGCGCTGAGCTCCGGCGACAACGTCTTCGTCGTCGGCGACGTCAAGCAGAGCATCTACGCCTGGCGCGGCGCGGAGCCGACGATCTTCCTCGAACACCTGGTCCCGGCGTCCGTCGCCCCGAAGGACATCGCTCACGGCTTTCGCGTGGACCTGAACTACAACTTCCGTTCCGCGAAAGGGATTCTGGACTTCGTAAACAAGGTGTTCGGCCGGATCATGACGGCCGACGTGGCGAACATCGACTATGATGAAGCCGCTCGCCTGCGTCCCTCGCCGCAGGATGAGCCTCAACCTCCAGGTAACGAGCGGCCCCTTGTGGAGCTGCATATCCTGGACGAGAAAGGCGGAAGCAACACGGACGCAAGGCGCGATGATGAAGAGGATGCGGAGGCCGGTGAGGACCTCGGTCTCGTGCATTCCCGCCAGCGCCAGGCGGCGATGATCGCGCAGCGGATCCGGCAGATGGTCGGCGCGGACACGGGACAACCGGAATTCCAGGTGCGCGACGCCGAGACGGACTCGTATCGCCGCGTCGAGTACCGGGACATCGTCATCCTGATGCGCTCGCTGGCGAAAAAAGCGAATGAGTACGTCGAGATTCTGCGGCTCAGCGGCGTCCCCGTCAGTTGCGACGCGACGGCCGGCTATTTCGAGGCGACCGAGATCAGCGACGTGCTCTGCCTGCTCAAGGTTCTCGACAATCCGCAGCGGGACATCGAGCTGGCCGCCGTGCTTCGCGGCCCGTTCTTCGCTCTGTCCGACAGCGACCTGGCCCGGATACGCTTGCACGATTCGCATCCGCCGGCGGTGCCGAGTTTCTACTCCTGCGCGGTTCGATACCGCCAGAGCGGCCCGGACCAGACGCTGCGAAGCAAGCTCGACGCCGCGTTCGAGACGCTCAGCCGATGGCGCAGCCTCGCTCGCCGCGGCGACCTGGCCGGACTCCTGTGGCGCGTCTACCGGGAAAGCTCGTTCCTTGCATTCGTCTGTGCGCTGCCCAACGGCCAGGCCCGCAAGGCCAACCTGCTCAAGCTGCACGACCGCGCCATCCAGTTCGAGGGCTTCGCCAGCAACACGGGGATCGCGTCGCTAACGCGCTTCGTCGAGTTCATCGAGCGGCTCCAGGCCGCCGGGCAGGACTGGGCGCCGGCCCAGCCCGGCAGCGCTGCCGGCAACGCCGTGCGCATCCTGAGCGTGCACAAGAGCAAAGGGCTGGAGTTCCCCGTCGTGTTCCTGGCCGAGATCGAGACCCAGTTCAACCGGCGGGATTTGTACGCGGATCTGGTCGTCGATACGGAGGATGCCGTCGGCCTGCAAGTTGTGGACGCGCAGTCGAATACGAAGCTGCAATCGCTGGCGCACCAGGTCATCGAGGAGAAGAAACAGGCCGCCGGTCTGGCGGAGGAGATGCGGATCCTCTACGTCGCCACGACGCGCGCTCGCGATCGACTGATCCTGACGGCGTCGCAAAAGCGGACCGATTGCAGCCGCTTTCTGGCGACCGGCCTGCTGCTGGGCGAGGAGCGAATCCCCGACTGGCTGCTGACGTCGTGCAAGAACGGCCTGGAATGGGTCCTGTATGGCTTGTCCGATCAGCGGGTCCTGCACCAGGCGTTCGGCACCGGGCTGAGCGCCAACGCGCGCGACGATGCGCTGCTCGAGTTCAGGCTCTACCGCCCGGCGGAGCTGAAGGCGTTCTCGGAACACGTCCTCGACCTGCGTGCCCGCAAGGCCCGGGGCACGAAGGCGACGAAGAGAAACCCGAAGCCCTCGGCGGAGGCAAGAACGCTATTTGCTCAGATCCAGGAGCGCCTGGCGTGGCGATATCCATTCGCCCAGGCGGTCAGCTCGCCGGCCAAGATCTCCGTGACGAAGCTGACGCATCCGGAGGATGCCTTTGCGCTGCGCGATGGCCCGCAGGCGATGGTGCGTCTGCCGGTCGCCCTGGCGGCGCCAGGTCCCGGGGCTCGGTGCGATCCGCTGTCGATTGGCACGGCGGCTCACCTGGTCATCGCCAGTCTCGACCTGGGGCAAACGATCACGCTGGACGTGATCGAGCGGACGAAGGCCCGGCTCGTCAGCGAGCACGCGATGGCCGCCGAGGTGGCCGACTGTGTCGATGCCGACAGGATCCTGGGCTTCTTCCAGAGCGAACTCGGCTCCATCGTGCTGGACCGCGGGAATCGAGTCCTGCGCGAGTGGCCCTTCACGTACGCCCAGCCGATTGGGGAACCGGGGGAAGCGGCGGGGGAGTTCATCGTCGTGCAGGGCGTAATCGACATGCTCGTTCAGTCGCCGCAGGGATGGATCGTGATTGATTTCAAGACGGATCGCGTCGGAGGCAATGACCTTGCTGCGCGGGCGGACGTCTATCGAGCCCAGGTGGACCTCTACGCCAGGGCCGCCGGCGCGATTCTGAAGGACAAGGTTCTTGCCGGATGGCTCTACTTCATGACGCCTCGGCAAGCCGTGCAAGTGTAGACCTTTGGTGTGAGGCCCGGACTGATGAACATATCGAAGTTCGCCCGGAGACTGGCAGTCCAGTCGGGGATCGGGCAGCTCATGGACGATCTCGCTGTGACGCCTTCGGCGGATCGCGAGGTGTTCATGCTTGGGGGCGGCAACCCCGCTCGCGTTCCACAAGTGGAGCAGCACCTTCGGCGGAGCATGGAGCAGACTCTGGCCGACGGCGATCGGTTCGAGAGGATCGTGGGCAACTACGACCCGCCGGCCGGCAATCCCGGCTTTCTCGACGCGATGGCCGGGATGCTGCGACGGCAGTATGGCTGGGACATCGGTCCGCAGAATGTCGCTCTGACCAACGGCAGCCAAACCCTCTTCTTCACGCTCTTCAACCTCTTCGCGGGTCCCTGCGAGGATGGGACGGTAAAGAAGATCCTATTCCCCCTGATTCCGGAGTATATCGGCTATTGTGACGTGGGCCTGGCCCCCGATTTGTTCGTCGCCAACAAGCCTTCCATCGAGCTGGTGGGCGATCATCTCTTCAAGTATCACATCGATTTCGATAGTCTGGCGATCTCGGACGAGGTGGGCGCGATATGCGTCTCGCGGCCGACGAACCCGACCGGCAACGTCCTGAGCGACAGCGAACTGCACAGGCTCAGCGACCTGGCAATGGCAAAAGGCGTCCCGCTGATCGTGGACAGCGCCTACGGGACGCCGTTTCCGAATATCATGTTCAGCGACACCAAGCCATTGTGGAACGAAAACGCGATCGTCTGTATGAGCCTGTCGAAGCTGGGTCTGCCCGGCGTGCGAACGGGGATCGTCCTTGCCCGCCGGGAGATTGTGGAGATGGTCGCGAGGGTCAACGCCGTGATGAGCCTGGCCCCGGGCGGTGTAGGCCCGGCGATCATTACCGACCTGGTCCGTTCCGGCCAGATCGTTCGCATCGGCCGCGAGATCATCCGGCCGTTCTACCGGAACAAGGCCCAGCAGGTGCTGGAGCAGATTCGCGAGTGCTTCAAAGGCGTGGACTACCATGTCCATCAGCCGGAAGGGGCGTTCTTCGTGTGGATGTGGTTCCCGAACCTGCCGATCACAAACCAGCAGCTTTACGAGCGACTGAAACAGCGGGGCGTCCTCATCGTCCCCGGCCACTATTTCTTCCCCGGCCTGGCCGACCCCTGGCCCCACGCCACCGAGTGCCTCCGCGTCAGCTACGCCCAGGACCCCCAAATCGTCTCCCGTGGCCTCGAAATAATCGCCGAAGAAGTCAAACGCGCGTACGAGATACTGTCCTGAGAAGACCTGGAAAGGTGATCTGGGGCGTTGCCAGGCAGGACGACTGCGCGTGAAGTGCCGATGGACCTTCAATCCTGGATTGGCCAGACCTGTGGTGCCTGATGCAACTGTTCTTCAATCGCTCCTTATCCTGCCCCGATTTCCTGCCGATGCAAGTGGTGATACCAGGGAGTGTTACCGACGATGAGGCTATCAACCGCAGTCCACGCCGTCCGACGGTACGGGCAAGCGTTGCGTCGGGGGACCCGTCGGCGAGGCCCAGTTGTCTATCGCGACGTCATCGTCCGCTCCCAACCGAGTAGGAGTAATGAGCGATGCCAAATAATGGTGGACTGAAGGCGCGTACAATTCTCGAAAGCGCAGGGGATTCGGCGAAGAGTTTTCTCAAAGCATTTGACACGGTCAGAAAGGCCAGAGGGGCAACGACAGGCAAGCCCAAACATGAAGAACAGGATCTCCTCCGGGCAGGTTTGGTGTTTGCGGCCGCAGGCTTGGATTCGATGCTGAAACAGCTGATTCGAGAGACGATCAAGCCACTTGATGCGAAAGACTCCAATGTCCACGAGGAATTGGTTACGTTCGTCCAACGCCAGATTCGCGGCGACTCAGAAGACATCGAGGCGATTTCGGGCCATAAGTTCCTTTCAAGGGTTCTGGTTGCAGCCTCCCCACAAGACCGGATAATTGAGGAATACGTCCGAGAACTCACGGGGAGTAGCTTGCAGTCCGTAGATCAACTCTTCAAGGCGTCAAAAGCATTGGGACTTGACCCCAGTGCACTGGCGCTCAATCGGACTGAGCTCGCGCAAACCTTCGAGGTTCGCAATAAGATCATTCACGAATTGGACGTAAACCTGAACACGAGTCGTGGAAGGAGCTCTCGCCAAAGTCGCACGAAGTCCGAGCTTGAAGCACACATCGACAGATTGCTTCGGACCGGCCAGAATATACTTGAGGGCGTGGAAAGGAGACTTGGCCAAGTTACGTGACGAAAGATACACCAGGGTCGTTTCGACGCATTCCGAGTTCTACAAGCAAAGACAATATGCCCATGCGCAGGTGCAGCCGTCATGACCGTGCGTGATCTCTCAGTACGAATCATGTTCCCTCTTTCACTGTCACTCAACGTGGCAGTCGTATTGGAGGTGCAAATCATGATCAGAACTATCACTATGATGTGCCTGATGGCGGGGGCAGCGCTCGCGGGGCGGTCTGGTGACTTGTCTCCAAAACCAGGGGAGAGAACGCACGCGATTGAGGAATGCGCCTGTCACGTATGGGAGCGAGCGTAGGGGGGTTCGATTCCCCCCGCGCCCCGCCATTTGTAAGTGGGATTTCCAGCGGTGTCATGCTCATTCGGATGGGAGCGGGCTGTTTTGGGAGGGTTGCGGGAGAACGCCGTTCTGCGTATTCTCGGCCTATTGGGTCCCGGCGCAGCAATGAATGGATTGACCAGCGGATAACCGCGGAGTACAATCCCGGCATGGATATCCTTCGGCACATCCGGAGCAAGATACGGCGGTGTGAGCGTGAGCCATGAATGAAATGATGGAAGTGACGTGCACATTGGAACTTAACGGCTGCCAGGGTACTGGTAGTCTCGTCATAGACAGACGGAGACGCGAAAATGGTTTTGACAGCGATCATTCATAAGGAAGACGACTGGTTTATCGCTGAATGCCCCGAGGTTGGGACGGCCAGCCAGGGCAAGTCCGTTGAGGAAGCCCTTGCCAATCTGAAGGAGGCCACCGAGGTTTACCTTGATGAGTTCCCCCGGCAGTCTACCGTCCATCCTATCCTGACGACGTTCGAGGTCACCGCTCATGCCTGAGTTGCCGCGTATCTCCGGCAAGGAGGCTGTCCTCGCGTTTGAGCGGCTCGGCTTCCGTCAGGTTCGGCAAGAAGGCAGCCACGTTGTCCTTCGGCGGGACGATAGGGGCTGTGTCGTTCCTCTCCACAGTTCACTCGCCCTTGGCACCCTTCGAAGCGCCATTCGGCAAGCTGGAATCAGCGTTGGAGAATTCGTCGAAGCACACGCACACAAATGATCGTGCGGAGCAAGACCACGCGGCAGAATCCACGAGAATGGCGCAGATGACGAGATCTCGACGGAATGCATATCGCTATTTCGGGGATTCTGTTGACTGTTCTTGGGCCCGCGTTTGCACAGGCCCTTTGACCTGCACGTCGAGGATTTTCTGCTTTTCGGCGGCCCAGCGGTTCTCCTCGTAGTTGAACGGGATGGCGACGAGGCGGTCGGAGGTGATGCGGATCACCGTGAATTCGTTGGGTCCGTTCGGTGCGGGCGAGGGGAGCTGGACGAAATTGAAGCCGCGATAGTTGTGCACGGTGGCCTTGTGGTAGTGGCCGCCGAGGACGAGGATGACGTTCGCCTTGCCGAGAGCGTCCACGAACTCGTCGCGATTCGTGATGGCGTCGAAGCATAGATGGGTTGCGACGATCACCGGTCGGCCCTCGGGCACTTTCGCCAATGTCTCGCGGAGGTATTGCAGGGCCTCCTTCGTGATCGGCTGGGCGGGATTGTTCAGCTTCTCGTCATATTCGGAGAACAAGCCGACGAAGCGGATGCCGGCCTTGTCGAACGTGTATCGCAGTGCCTTGTGCCGCTTGACGAGCCAGTTCGTAACGGTGTCGGTGGGCGACAGGCCGCCGAGGTCGTGGTTGCCGGCAATCTCATACGAGGGGAACTTGAGCCGCTTTGTGATAAGCCGCTCGTACGTGTCAATCGCGGCACGGCTGGGCCATTCGGTTATGTCTCCGGCGTTGAACACGAAGGCGGGCTTGTCCACCGCGCCGCCGACCGCCTCCGGGTAGGGCCAGCCCGGCAGGGCGTTCATCGCATCGATCGCCGGGAGCAGATGGTCCCCATTGCCATCGACCTGCACGTGCTGATCCGACCAGCCGAAGAACGTCAGTGCCTCCTGCTTCTGCGGGCCCGAATCGGCGCCCCACGTCGCCTGCGAAAGCCAGATCAAACCAAGAATCACTGCCAACAGATGTCTTCTGCGCGTGCTCATCGTTGTTCTCCTGTCACATAGAGGCTTTCCCATAGAATAACGAATCTACGGCGAGAGGGAAGGTCCCGTCCGACATCCGGCAAGACAGCGACAGGAATTCTCCGGTTGCCTGTTGAGCGCCGCCGGCTCCCCGGTATAATGGGCGCCTTCGCGTGGGGACGGAAACGTGAGCTATGGGCTGATGGATTGATGCTTCCCATCGGCCGGTTGACCTTGTTGTGGGAGTACATCGGAAATGGCAAATGCACCAACAGCGAATGCGGTGGTAGGGCAGTCGGGCGGACCGACCGGCGTGATCAACGCCTCCCTGGTCGGCGTCGTCGAAGAGGCGAAGAAGCACCCGGAGATTCAGGCGATCTACGGGGCCGTTCACGCGGTGGCCGGGATGGTCAAGGACCAGTTCATCGATCTGGGCGCACTCTCCGACGAGAAGCTCAAGGTCGTGGCGGCGTCCCCCTCGTCGGCGCTCGGCAGCAGCCGGGACAAGCCGGACGAGGAGTACTGCCGCAAGATCATGAAGGTCTTCGAGAAACGCAACATTCGCTACTTCTTCTACATCGGAGGCAACGACTCGGCCAATACGGCCTACATCCTCAATACGGTGGCCGATCAAGATCGTTTCGACATCCGGGCCTTTCACATCCCCAAGACGATCGACAACGATCTGCTCGTGACCGACCATTGCCCCGGCTACGGCACGGGGGCCAAGTTCGTCGCGATGGCCCTGATGGGCGACGATCTCGACAACCGCGCCCTGCCCGGCGTGAAGATCGACGTCATTATGGGCCGGCATGCGGGCTTCCTGACTGCCGCCGCGGCGTTGGGCAGAACGCGCGACGACGACGGGCCCCACTTGGTCTACGTCCCCGAGCGGACTGTCTCCATGGACAAGTTCCTCGCGGATGTCGATGCGGTCTACAAGAGGCTGAACCGCTGCGTGATCGCGGTCAGCGAAGGCATTTGCGACGCCGACGGGAAGGTCTGGGCGGAGAAGATCGCGGAGACGTCGGAGAAAGACGCTCACGGCAACGTGCAACTGTCCGGCACCGGCGCGCTGGCCGATTTCCTGGCGGCTCAGGTGAAGGGCAAGCTCAAGATCAAGCGCGTCCGCGCGGACACGTTCGGCTACCTGCAGCGAAGCTTCCCCGGGCTCCAGTCCCCGGTGGACGTGGCCGAGGCTCGGCGCTGCGGCCGGCAGGCGGTCAAGTACGCTCTGAAGCGGGACAACGGCTCCGTGGCCATGAGACGGACCGGCAGCGGCCAATACAGCGTCAAGCTCTTCCGCACCGAGCTGAAGAATGTGGCGGAGAAGACCAAGCCCATGCCCGACGAGTTCATCAACGCCGAAGGCAACGGCGTGACCCAGGCGTTCGTGGACTATGCTCTCCCGCTGGTCGGCAAGCTGCCTCAGACCGAGTACCTCGGCCAGTACCCGCGAGTCTGAGCCAGACTGCGTACGAGATTCAGGCCCTCGCCGGGCACGGATTGCGAAAGCCCGGCCAGGGCCTCTTCTGCTTGCTCGCAACGATGACCGGACGATCTCATCACGGCATTTGCGCGAAGTCTTTCCACCGGTTGTCGATTTCCTCGGTCGGCTTCATGTCCGCGTGGACGTACAGGCCGTAACGCAGGTGCAGAGGGTGGTCGGGGGTAATCTCTCGCGGCCCTTCCAGGGTGAGCGAAGCGCCCATCCAGCCGTCGTTGCGGACGTGGAAGTTCAACGGGTGGTTCGGATTGCCCGGATGGTCGAACAGCGCGATCCCCTCGATCTTGCCGTCTGCCACAGGTCCGCAGTAGTCCACCCAACGGGCCTTCTTCCAGAAGATCTCCTTCTCGTTGACGCCGCCCTCGGAGTTGCGGATTCGCCCGCCGCCGTCGTTGACGCCGATCGTCCTGGCCATCCGCACACCGAGGAAGCCGAATGGGGTTTTGCCGAGCGCAACCGGTCTGTCCCTGGTCGTGAATGTTGAGTCGAGAACGAGCAGCCACTCCCTGCCCTCCAACAGTGTGACACTCACCCTGCGGGTTTCATTCAGCAAGACCTTGCCGTCCTTGTCGACCCACTCATTCTCCGCGACAAGATACGATGTCTCTCCCTGATCCTCGTACTTGACAATGCGTTTGTGCCGGACGATCCCAAGGCGCCGGTCGCTCCAGAAATCCACGCCTCCAACATCCGTGTGGGACATCCAGATGGAATTGTGATGACTGTGCGACTGCGGGTCGTGTGGATGTCCCATTCGAGTCAGACTCCGTCCCGAAGGACCGATCACCGGGAACAGAAACGGTCGCTCCAGTCCTGCTGCGAAATGATACCGCGTGATCTCTTCTGCATCCCGCTGAAACGACGCCTGCCCGTACGGCTGGGGCACGATCTGCAATCGCGGCACGGCCTTCGGTTCCGGCACATCCTGCCCCGCGGCGCTGGTGACGACGATCAACGTCCACAAGACTGCAATGGTTATGACAAGCATCTGTGCGAACATAGCTTTCCCCGTACGTGGTCTGCCTTCATCACAAGGCGACGGACGACAAATGTGGTTTCGACATACCGGGCGATCATACGCCCGGCGCGACGAGGATTCAAGAGACAGGCGGCGACGCCAGGGACACCGAGGCACTGGTCTCCATGCGGCCATTTCAGCGGCAGTCCTGTGGGGACCGCCCGGCGGGGTCAGCCTTTGCCGACGATCTCGTCCGGGAGATTCAAGTAGGCGAACTCGCCTTCCAGTTCGCGGGCCTTGCGGTCGCGGGCTCTGGCCGCTTCGATCTCGCTGTCGAACGTTCCGAGATAATAGGTGCGGCCCTTGTGCTTGATTACGGCGTACCACTTGTTCCCGTCGGGATAGACCCCCTTGAACCGCGACCTCTTGCCTCGCGGGGGCTTGTTATACTCGTTCTGGGCGGGCGTGCAGTTGCGCAGGTTGTCCGACCGGTTGTTCAGGCCGTTGCCGTCTTTGTGGTCCACGTGCATTCCCTTGGGCGGCTTGCTGATCTCGCGGTGCATGAGGATCGTGCCGGTCCTGGTATTCTGCCGGGCGTACATCTTGCCTCCGCCACTGGGCGAGGCGTACCAGCGGTACGTATTGAGCCGCTCGAAATCCGCGGCATCGACGACCGCCCACAGCCCGCGAGTCAGCGGAATGTACCGGTCCGTCGGCCGCTCGGGTTTGGGCGGTTCCACCCGGACCGGCGGCTTGGGCTTCGCCCGGAAGTTCGGACATGTTTCCGCCGGATGCACCTCTCGCGGCACACCGACCGAATCCGCGTGGTTAATACAGACCGGGTACCGCACCTTCCACACCGGGGTGTACCCGATCCCCTCCAGCCGCCTGGGCTGGAGCAGGTAAACGCAGTGGTAGCAGATCCTGTCCGACGCCGTCTTGCACATCTCCTCCCACCGCTCACGAATCGCCTCCGGCGAGAAATCCCCCCAGTTGTCCCGCTCCACCTTCTTTCGCTCCGCCATAATCCCCTCCACGATCTACCATTTACGATTTCCTATCTACGATTCCGTGCACCGGCCGTGACAGGCACACACCGAGTGCTCGGTGGCATGTCCACTACCACAGCGCACCCTGATGCCGAGAGGTTGGTCTGTCCATCTAAACTCGAAGCACGAAACACGAAATCCGAAACAAACTCCAATGCCCCAAATCCGAATGTCCCAAACCGCTGAATCGAATGGTCCGTTTTGAACTCGGTTTCATTGGAACCTTCGTGCTTGTTTCGAGTTTCGGATTTCGAGTTTTCGCCGCCACGCGCGGCGTTGGGTATATGGTACAACCACCATATCCCTTTGTAAAGAAGAAAATGGAAAAATGCCTATCTGTAACCACTTGCCTGACAAGGATTAAGGAAATCCGTTCAAGAATTGTCTAACCGCAGAGGCCGCCGAGGCAATGAAACCGCAGATGAACGCCGATGAACGCGGATTTTTGTAGGGTGGGCTATGCCCACCGATTCCTCTGAAATGAGGTCTCGTCATTGGTCTGGTCTGTTGTTTCCTGACCGGTTGCATGGCCGAGCGCCGTCGCGAAGTCCGGCAGAAGGCAGCCGACCTCCAGACCAAAGTAGCCGTCCTGCAGCAGCGGGTCGACGCCCAGGACCAGCGCATAGCGCAACTGGAAGCCCAGGTCGCCGACCTCAACAAACGCCGATAAGCCGACACGCCGTGCAGAGCGATTCCGTGGCCCACGAAATCACGGAAGTTGATATTTGAGGCTCGACCCCAGATTCCCTGGGGACATCACTCTGGAGAGGCATTATGGCGGCTGAGCACAGGACACAGGGAGAGGAGATAGGAATCGCTGCATCAACGGACAACATGCATCATCCGAGACTGAAACCAAGCAATCCGTGGCCGGAACTGCGGTGACTCCTGTCAAAAAGGAATATCCTCGTCGGGCATACCGCTGCTGGTAGTCTTGGCCGCTGGCGGTGCGGGCGGGTTAATGACAAGATGCCTCCGGATGCAAAACAGTGTGACTGCGCCCGTCAAGTGAAGACATAACTCAGCAAGTTCACGGGAGACTGCAATCACCTTCTCCCCTTGCCCGTGGCCCGCGAGAGTATTCCTTAGGAATGGAATCGTCTGAAGTACCTTGGTCTCAAACGGCCTCCGCAGATTCTTAGGCAGATCATCGAGGATCCCAGCCTCATCCAAGCCTTTTATCAGATCATCCGCTGCTCCTCCGTCTTTTCCAAGGATCGTCTTCATCACGCTCTCAAACGACTTGCATGAGTTGAGAATGGTTCCCTTGAAGTCGCCGGAAGTGAAATCGTTCCTCGCCTCAACAAATTCCTCCATAGCCCCCAGAAAGCTCTGTGCGTCAAGAAGTTCAAGGACATGCGCTTGAACTCGCTCGTCCAGAAATTTCGAGTCAACTTGGAAGAAATCACGCTCGCAGAAACACCACGGGCACGCCTCTTCTTCAAAAACCTCATTCAGCTCTCGCTGAAATGATCGCTGTCTCTCGGGCATCAAGTCATCGTACCAGAGCTGAATTATGTCGAAGACCTGAGGTGGTTGACAATACAGTATGAAGCCCTTGAGATCAACATCCTCCTTCTTGCCGGAATATTGCATAATCTGCAGGCGATCCACTCCGTACAGGCGATATAGCTTCGGAACGAGCTCTGTCGCTATATCTGAGTTATCGATCCAGCGATCATTCGGATCACGCTGCACTCCCAGACTCTCGTTGTATTCGCCCAGCAGTTGCCAAACACGATTACGTAGTCTCACTGTGATGTGCAACACAAGGCGTTTCTCAACAATCGCCCTTTCGTGGAGCTTTGAAAATGTCTTGATACGGTTTCGACTCATGTAGATTCCCGACGGTCTTCTGTCCTCATACAGAATTGGCTATATCCAGTGCTCTTCCCGCTATCCACACGCTGTGGTACACCTCTTAGACAATGTCTCTCGTCTTTCTATGGGGCTTCGCTACCACAGCGAATTTGGGTTCATTATGGTTGCTTCCGGACGGATTGTCAAGGCTCGCGCCGTAGAGGGGCGCATGACCGTTCCTGCACGTCTGTCACGCCTGGCATCATGGTTTCCTTGTGCCTTCCACCCTCCCCACCGGTACCGGCAACGCGATAAACGCATCCCATCGAAGGAGCCAACCCACCCGCGCCGCTGGAGCCGCAAGAACGGTCATGCAGCTGGCGTAGAGGTCCTGGATTGAAGGAGAATGATAGGCGGTGTCAGGCATACCATCTCTCGATGATGCCAGGAGCGGTTACGCGGCGGTTTTGACGGTGACGTGGAGGCCGGCTCGGGTGGCGAGGGTGATGAGCATTTCGAGACTGAACTTCTCCCATTTGCCTCTCACTGAATTCTGTTGTTCATGACGCATCGGTAGGATAAAATATATGCATGTCGCCAGAATTTCAACATCTTGAAGAGTTGCCCCTGGCTGAGCGGATTCAGTTGGTTGAGGATCTGTGGGATAGTATCGCCCGAACACAGGGAAAGGACCTGCCGATCCCGGAATGGCAAAAGGCCGAGCTCGAACGCCGCAGGCAGGAGTACATGCGGAATCCGGAGTCGGCCAAACCGTGGTCCGAGGTGAAGAGGTCGATCCTTGAATCCAAGGGTTGAAGAGCCCCACTTTCTCCCTGCGGCCAGGCAGGATATCGCGGATGCATTTGCCTGGTATGAGCAGCAGGGTTCCGGGCTGGGATTGGATTTCTTGCGCCATGTGGAGGCGGTCGTAGCCGAGATCCAAAGACATCCCGCGATGTATCCGGCTGTGCTTGACGATTATCGGCGTGCCCTGGTTCGCAGATTCCCCTATGTGATCTTCTATGCGGTTGAGCCGGAGCGCATCGTTGTCTATGCGGTCTTTCACTGCTCGCAGAACCCGGACAAATGGAAAGTGAGGCTGCTGAATTAGCAGAGCGGTGGGCAAAGCCCACCCTACCGGCTCTCGCCGAGGGCGGGAGAGGCTAAGCGGCGGTCTTGACGGTAGCGTGGAGGGCGGCCCTGGCGGCGAGGGGGAAGGGACCTCAGGGACGAAAAGGGCCTAAATGGTGCAGTCGGCGACAGGGCTTGCCGGCAGGCTTTGGGGTCGTTTGGGTCCTGGAGGTCTTTTGAGTCCTTTCATTCATCGCCGGTTTCCTGGCCTTTGCGGTGGTCCTTCCTTTGCCGATCTCGTTCGGCCAGGCGAGCGCGGGTCATGCGTTCGCGGAGGCCACCCTCTTTGAGGAAGTCCTGTTCCAGGCGGCTGATCTGTTTGTCCAGCAGGTAGTTGGTCACTTTGATCAGGCCGATGATGACGTTCGTGCAGGTTTGCGGGTCGGGGTGCTCGATGCCTTTGCGGAAGGTGTCGTAGGTGGCGTCGGGCTGGCGGTTGAGATCGCGGAGGCGCTTTGTATGGGGGTGGTCGCGGGGCCATTCTTGCAGGCCGTGAGTCCGGAGGAAATCGCGGTAGTCGGCGAGGAGTTCTTCGAGACTGGAGCGTGCGACGTTGGTCAGCTTGAGTTCTGTCTCCTTGGAAGTCCCCGGAGGCTTGGCTGCCTTCGATAATATTCTGCTTGCCGGAGCGTGCGGCCTGGATCATCTGGTTGTGAGTGCGGCTGCGGCGGTCGATGAAGCGGTCACAGAAGTAGACTGTGGCGTCGTAGACAATCTCGGCCTTGCGATAGGAGAGCAGGTTGGCGTAGCCGCCGTGAGGGGGAATGAAGCCTTTGGCCATGGCAAGCTCCTGAGAAAATGACAGGGACCTAAGGGACGAAAGGGACCTAAATGGCGTAGCCGGCGCCGGCTCCGGCCGACAGGCTCTTGGGTCCTTGAGGTTGCTGAGGTCCTTCTGGTCTTGTCGCACGCTCTTTCGCCAACAACCAAGCATGGTCTTGCGATGCAGTCCTGTCAAGAGCGAGCTTCCGCTTGACGGCGGTCGGCCCGGCCGGTACTCTGTGCACCGGGCGGGAGTGGCCAAAGGATGGCAAGTCATGGCTGGTAAAGAGGCAACGCCGAGTCTGTTCGCACAAGGGGCTCCAGAGGCCGGAGGGGGGAGTTGCGGCGCGCCCACGGCCTACAGTCCACAGTCTACAGCCCGCCATGTGATCCGCGTGGCGGTGGAGTCGTCGGGGGCGGACGCGGAGTTCGACTACCTCGTGCCGGAGGAGTTGTGGCCGATCGAGGTGGGCCGGCGAGTGGAAGTGCCGTTCGGCAAGAGCAATAAGCTGGACGTGGGCTTCTGTGTCGAGTCGGATGTGCCGGCGGAGAGGGTGTTCGGCGGCAAGGGTGGCGGGGGGAAGCTCAAGACGGTCCGGCGGGTGGTGGACGCGGAGCCGTTGCTCGGGCCGCAATTGATGGAGCTGGCAAGGTGGATCAGCGATTACTATGTCTGTCCGCTCGGGCAGGTGTTGTCGGCGATGGTGCCGGGGGCGGTGAAACGTTCGGCGGGTGTCAAGAGGCGGCGGTATGCCTATTTGGCCATATCAGGCGAAGCCCTCGACGCACTCAAGGGACCCAAGAAGAGAAAGCTGGCAGCGATCCTGCGCGAGCGGCAGGCGGTCTCGCCGGAGTCGGCGGTGGGACTGGGGGAATTGACGGAGGAGGCAGATTGCCGGCTGGCGACGGTCAAGAATCTGGCCGATGAGCGGGTGATCCGAATCGTGGAGAAGAGAGTGCTCACAGGGCTGCCCGTCGTGCCCGCGGGGTTCTCTGTAGCACCCCCGCCCTCGGGGGTGGTCCCAGGCGAGGGCGGCCGGGCCGCATTGGCTCTGAACGAGGACCAGCGAAACGCGCTGGACCATATCTCGCGGCAGATCGACACCGGTCGGTTCGGCGTGACACTGCTGCACGGCGTGACCGATAGCGGCAAGACCGAGCTGTACATCCGCGCCATTGAGCATGTCGTGCAGAAGGGCAAGGCAGCGATTGTGCTGCTGCCGGAGATTGCGCTGACGGCGCAGACCGTCCAGCGGTTCATCGCCCGGTTCGAGCGGGTCGCGGTGCTGCACTCGGGCCTGAGTCCGGCCCAGCGAAATCACGAGTGGCAGAAGATCAAGGCAGGGGAGATGGACGTGGTCATCGGGGCGCGATCGGCGATTTTCGCGCCGGTCGGCACGCTGGGCCTGGTGGTCGTCGACGAGGAGCACGAGCCGAGCTACAAACAGGATACAGCGCCTCGATATCACGGGCGGGATGTGGCGATCAAGCGCGTGCAGATCGCCGGGGCGCACTGCGTCCTGGGCAGCGCGACGCCGTCGCTGGAGACGTTGCACAATTGCCAGACGAAGCGAGGGAGTTTCACGCTGGTCCAATTGCCGAAGCGGGTGATGGATTTGCCGATGCCGGAGATGCGGCTGGTGGACATGCGGGACAGCTCGTTGAAGGAACACCCGCTGGACTTGCTCAGCACGCCGCTTGTGGAGCACCTGGCGCAGACATTGGCGAAGAAGGAGCAGGCGATTCTCCTGCTGAATCGGCGCGGGTACAGCAATTTCGTGTTCTGCTCGTCGTGCAGGCACACGCTGCAATGCCGCAACTGCGACGCGTCGCTGACGTTTCACAAATCCGCGCGCCCGGTGGCGCGTATGGCGACGGTCACGGGCAAGCACATGGAGCACGGGTATGCGATGTGCCACTACTGTATGGCCCAGACGCTCGTGCCCCACGATTGCCCTGTGTGCGGAAAGCGGATGACGATGATCGGCGTAGGGTCGCAGAGGCTGGAGGAGGAGTTGGCTCGCAGGTTCCCGCAGGCCAGGATTGCACGCGTGGACAGCGATTCAATGGCCAGCCAGGACTACTATCAACTGCTCGAGGAGTTCGGGCAGGGCGACATCGACATCCTGGCGGGCACGCAGATCCTGGCGAAGGGGCTGCATTTTCCGAACGTGACGCTGGTGGGGGTGGTCAGCGCCGACACGTGCCTGTACTTGCCGGACTTTCGAGCGAACGAGCGGACGTTTCAGTTGACCTCGCAGGTCGCCGGAAGGGCAGGGCGGTCCGAGAAAAAGGGCTTGGTCTTTGTGCAGACGTACTTCCCGGAGCAGCCGGCGGTGAAGTTCGCGATGGCGCAGGATTTCGATGGGTTTGTGCGTGAGGAGATGAAGCACCGGGCGGCGTGCGATCTGCCGCCGCTCTGGCGGTTGGCGATCGTCGTGCTTCGGGACCAGAAGTACGAGAAGCTTGGGGCGACGGCGAATACGCTTCGACAACGGCTGGATCGCATCATTCAGATGGAGCACCTGCCCGCCAGAGTTCGTGGCCCAATGCCCGCTGTGATCAGCCGTATCGAGCGATTCCACCGGATCCAGATCATCGTTCAGACGCTCAATGCCGGCAGCATGCGACGACTCTTCGGCATCCTGCGGACCGACAGGCCCATTCGCCCCGCCACCAAAATTACTATTGATATTGACCCGGTGAACCTGTTATAACTTGCACGCTGTTGCCGGTACCGCTATATTGGCGTTTTCAGCCCCCGGGGCGTAGCTCAGCTTGGCTTAGAGCGCTTGGTTCGGGACCAAGAGGTCGGTGGTTCGAATCCACTCGCCCCGATTGTTGCGGAGGTGTCCGTCCGACGGGCCTACTACTCCCGCCATGTTGTGATTGTGGTCCACGCGCCGTCGATTGAGACTACGCCCGAGGTATTCGTTCCCTCAATGGGCCAGTCGCCATTCAGAAGGAATACCTGATCCGGCGGCGTCGGGGGCGGCGTATCGGGAGTGGTGGCGTCACTTGCGGTCTTGCCTGCCGTCGCTTGGTGCTTGCGGTGATGCTTGTGTTCAAACCTGTCGATAAGCTCCTTCGTGCCTCGATACACGAGGAAGGTGGAGCCCCCCAGCTCGACGATCGACCCAATGACCCCTTTGTCCTCGAAGGCCGCCTTATAGTCCTCCATGTTGGCGATCCCCTTCATCTCGGTCGCATTCGTGACGAACTCCAGGGGCACGAGCAGCACCCAGTCCATCGCGCGCTCCAACTCCTCATTCTCGCCAGCCGCCAGCCGCACCGGTGCCCGCACAAGATTCGTCACCGCCTCCCCCGCGTGTTTCAGCAGCTCGATGATATCCTCGATACACATCCCGATACAGCCGGTGATGTTGTCGAAGTATCCCCAGGTGAGCGCGTTGCCCGCCTCCTGAGTCGTTTTCCACACGCCGCTGATCAGCCGTCCGGTGAACACCAGCGGCCTGACCACCGGATGGTTGTCCCGGTACACCGCCGCATCCGGGTCGCCCAGCGAATTGAGCAGGATCAAATCGGCCACCGAATACAGGCCCAGCCCGGCACTGGCGATCGTCTCGCCCGCCTGCTCGGGCACCTTCCCCGGCTCATCGAGCAACCCTTTTCCGTCGTTCTTCCGGAAGGGCTCCCCTCGCGGCGACGCATACCCCAGCACGAACACGTTGACCCCGTCTTCCAGGGTCAGCCCCGCCCGCTCGAAGGCCTTCTTGATATTCTGGTCCGAGCCTCGTGCTCCTTCTTTGACCGCGTGGGCCCGGTACTTGTCGAGATCCTCGATAGGAGACCACCGCGTCTCCGCCCTCTCATCCGGCTCCGTCTCGCCCATTGCTACCTGGAATCTGTCCTCGATAGTGACTCTGGCCGCAAGGTTGGCCGGCGTCTGTTGCGGCGACGGCATCAGTTCCGGACTCGACGCCAGCGTCACGCCCGGCTTCATCGTAGCCAGCGTCACGCCCATCGGTCCCAGGATTTCCTCTTGCCACTCGATCGGAGTCGTCTGAGCCTCCGGTCTGCCCATCGGCACGGCCGATGCGGATCTTCTCAGGTCGTTCGCCGCGTCCGGCGCTGTCCCACGATCTGGCTCCGCCGGTCGATTCAATGACGGGTGATCCCAAAACGACATCGGGCGAGTCGCGGCGGAAGTGTCTTTCTCCGCGGTCTTGCCCGCGCGCATGTCAGTTCCCGGCGGCACGACTTGTGCTGTGACGAGGCTCGACGAGGAACCCTCTGCCGGGCGCCCGGCCAGCGCCGACGTCCCCGGCGATTGTGAGCCAGAGCTAGAGCTATTGTCCGGCGGCGTCAGTCCTCTGAGCAGCACGCTCCTATCGGTGGACGGGTGGAGCTTCGCCGCCAGCTCTTGCATGTACGCTTGCGGATTGAGCGGGTCGCGAATGCCCGGCGCGGTGGCCGCGCCGCCCGACTCGGCGGCCGCACACACGCGAGCTGAGCTGAATAGTGCCACGAGCCCTACCAAGCCCACAACACACAGCCCGAATCGCGGCTGGACAATCGTCAGGAGCCTGACGACCCACCGGCACGGTCCACTGTGAGCCTGTACCCGACGCCCGCCAACGCGTGAGCCACGTTGTAGATGTGTCCGATCTCTGTTCATTGCCCCCCTCGTCACCTGCCGTGAATAGAAACAACACCGGCAGCAACTGAAACCCCAAGCCGTCCCTGAGAGCCCTTGTGCCTATCGCACAGGAAATGCCTTTGTCCACCCCAATTCGATGTGCTTATTGTACCCCGCCACCCCCTCTAAGTCAACCCCACCCGCCGTCGCGACAGGCTGACCTCGCGACTGCCGGTCGCCAACGTCGCCTTTCTCGGACCAACCCCAAAACCCCACCATAGAATTTTCGCCACAGAGAGCCTGTCCCCGCGAAAGCGGGGATCACAGCGAACACGGAGGCAATGAAACCGCAGATGGACAGTGATGAACGCCGATAAGGAGCCGTGCCACAGCCGCGGTGACTCATAGGGGGCAGGTTTGAAACCCGCCCTGGGCTCCGCCTGCGGATTCAAATCATCAATGGTGAACCATCAACAGTCTATTCAAAGACCCGGATTTCACGCAGAGACGAGGGTTCTGGCAGGGTGTGCCATACAGGGTGATTCCTTCCGTGTCATTCCCGACCCCCGATCAGGTCGAGGGCAAGCTCTGGTCGGGAATCCAGGATTCCTCTCGCGGAGACGGCGAGACGCAAGGGTTCTTGACCAACAACGAGCAACCCTCCTCTCACCGACTAACGGCCAACGGCCCGGCCGCAGATATGGTCTGAAGTATCGATATTGACATGTCCGCTGGGGCATGGTATCATCTCTGACGTTTATAAGGGAGACCCGCATGGTGCGAATGCGTGAGACAGAAGGTCCGAGCCGAGCGCCTACGGCGCGCGCGGTTGCCCCACAGACAGCCATAGGGACTGCCGCAGCAAATGAACGCAAGCTGTGCGATGTCAAGGCGACGATGATCTACTCCCATGTCCTCAACCGCGGGCCGGCGGGCGTTCGCAGTCCGGTGGAGGGGCTTTGAGGCCATCGCGGAGACTACTATGCCGATCCGCACGATGAGCGAGTACGAAATCGTTGACACCAATGCCGAGAACATCGGCGGTTGCAGCCTCTGTGGCAACAAAAA
>JAFGJR010000107.1 GCA_016928975.1 Sedimentisphaerales bacterium
CTGACTGGAGGTACAAATGCCCCTCCGGCTCCGACGATTGGATCACTGCAGAAACACAGGAGAACCATGTGATCTACGTCGTCTGGGACTCACCCAAGTGTGCCACAGCCCATTACACAAAAGCAAATATCAATAACGCCGTCAGTCTGGCAAGTGATGAGAACACGGAGGCCGCAATAGCGTCCAAGGCCAACGATAACGTTGGCGCAGGCGTGTTCTCGGGGTGCATCTGCGCCAGCGGATTCCAGGCGAACTTCGACGCCGCCATGGGAACGTACCCGCCCGCTGCCCCAAAAGGAATGTGCTGCTGCAGAGCCGAAGGCCTGAACTGTGTCCTGCAAGTCCTCGGCATCGGCCCATACACACATTGCTATGTAAACGAGAAGCCCGAGCCTGGAACGAAAACTACATATCCGGGCGACTGCGCGATCTGTGGCAGAGTCTATCGCTGCTACTGGGACGGTTTCTGGAACAATTGGGAAGGAGTTGTTCGTGCTGGCGCTGCCGGTACGCAATGCTATGCGCCGGCCAATGGATCGATCCCGATTGATGAAGGTACGTATACACAAATTAGGACTAGCATTGCTGCCAATCTCGGCTTCGCGTGGAAGAAGGGGCCGCTCCACACTGACGTGTGTACCCACCTTGCCCCGCCATAACATGGGATCGCGCAACGTGCAAAGCTGAAGAAGCAGTTCCCATAGCGAAAGGATATGACATGAAGACGGGCGCGTTAGTGTCTTGCGGCGTGGCGATCGCGGGGATGCTGTGCCTATTGGTGCTGGCAGATACGCCGGCAGCACAGGACATCAAGTGGGACCACGAAGTCGAAAGCGCCGTGCTGGAGAAGAATGCACTTGCGGCCATAGGCACAAAGGCAGCGCCTGCGTGGAAGCAGGCGCAAATGCTTTGGCCGTCGTCGCAGGACATTGCGTCACACAGTGTGGCAAGCACGCCAGATGTGAGGGCCAATCTGAATGGTTGGCTAAAGAGGGTTTTCAGGGAGGGTGCGCTTCCCGACAGTGCGGCCGAGCATGCAATCGCAATGAGGCGTTGGGGACTATATCGGGCTGAGTCTGAACAGAAAAACCGTGTGGATGTCTTCGTTATTCGTTTCAAGACAACCCGCCACTCGGTGCAGTTGCAGGATTTCAATCACGTGATAGTGGTTACCGTAGCCGATGAAGACCGTGCCGACGATGCGGCGAAAGAACTGAAGCCGTTCGTGCAGACCATGGCACAGCAGTATCTTAGCACCCCTCTCGTCCCAGATCCATCAAAGGACCTGTTCGAGTATGGGGCAGGCGAGACAGACACAGGTAACCGCATAACGCACTTCGTGTGGGCGCCGCCTTCGACCGTGTCACGGGATGAAGAAGGGAAGAAGTGCATCTCAATGGAAACTGCAGCACAACTCGGCACCTATCACATTGAGGCCGAGACAGACGGACGATTCGTTCGATTCGTGATTCGCAAGTACTTGGGTGGGACAGGAGACCCGTCACCGGAGGCCGACCGTTTCGCGCCAAGGGCTGCAGATGATGCAACCGAGCCGTCGCGTAAGTAGTGGGTAGATGGGTCCCCCGGACCCGCGCGACCCTCAGACGAACAGGGCCGTGCCGACGCGGACCAGCGTCGCGCCTTCCTCGACGGCTACCGCGTAGTCCTGGCTCATGCCCATGGAGAGTTCCGCGAGCGGTCGCGGATAGACTCCCGCCTCATTGAGCCGATCGCACAGCTCCCTCAGCGCCCGAAACACCGGGCGGCTCAGTTCCGCATCGTCCGACAGCGGGGCCATGGTCATCAGCCCCCGCACCTCCACGTGCCGCAGGGCGGCCGCCTGGCGCAGCACCTCCGGCAGTTCGTCCGGACGCAGGCCGTACTTCTGCTCCTCGCCCGAGACGTTCACCTCCAGCAGCACTGCCGCAGCCGGCAGGGCGGCCGCCGCGGCCCGCTTGTCGATCTCCTCGGCCAGCCGCAACGAGTCCACGCCGTGAATCAGGGCGACCTCCGGCAACAGGTCACGGACCTTGCGTCGCTGAAGGTGCCCGATCATGTGCCAACGCACGTCCAGGCCGGCGGCCCTCGCCCGGGCGGTCCGCGGCAAGAGCTGTTCGACGCGGTTCTCGCCCAGATCCCGCTGGCCCAGGGCCGCCAGAGCGGCAATCTCCTCCTCGGCGACCGCCTTGGTTACGGCCACCAGGCGGACGTCGCCCTCGCTGCGGCCGCTTCGGGCTGCCGCGTCGGCGATGGCGCCGCGGATGCGATTCAGGTTAGTCTTGATGCGCTGCCGCAAGTTGTCCATGGCAGACAGCTTATCCCTCCCGGTCGGTCGGGTCAAGCAGGATCAGCAGGGCCGCTCCCTCGGCTGTGTGCGTTCTGTGAACCACATCTTCAATCCGCGGGCTGACCTTGTCCGATCAGTATCTGTGGTCGTCGACACCTGAAAGATGAAAAATTATAGTAGTTTCATTTGACATGATTCGGTGGGGGGGGGGGTATATTTGAGCATATTCGACTCGCCGTGCTTCCGTGCCGGTCGGCTCCGCGGAGCCGACTGAGACGGTCCATTCATAAAAGAGGATTGTGCACGTCCGACGGGTTGCGGCGGGCCAGCTGCAGTCATATGGAATAGCTGTCGTTAGGGCGGAGTGTTGTCGCTATTTGCGTAGATCTCCAAGGTTCTGGGAGCAGCGTAGAGCGCTCCAGGTGGCCGAATGAACCGTATCATTACAGCGATAGGAGGTGTTGCCTGTTGTGCGGTCGTAATCGGTATGTGCTGGTGGCATTGGGATACGCAGAAGGACAACGTGAGGCGACAGGCGCGCGGCGGGCTCCTCTGTTCCGAGCCAGAGTGCGAACTTGGCGTTCTCACTGCAAAAAGCGGTTTTCGGCGGTCTCATACATTTCGCGTGGTGAATGTTGCTGATTGCCCAATTGAGATTCGAAAGGTCACACCCACCTGCGGATGTGTCACCGTGGGCGATTTGCCCGACTCCGTCGGCATTGGTGAGGTCGTCGGCGTTGAAGTCGACGTTGACTGGTCAGGACGGATCGGATGCCAGACGGAAAGCATCTTCGTCGTAACTAGTGTCGGGGCCGATGACCCGGTGGTGTTGACGCTACGCGGATACATTTCGGTTCCGGTGCGTTGCGTTCCGAATCCTGTGACTATGCGAAACGCAGGTGCAACAGAAATCGCTAGTGAAATCGTCACGCTATATGCTCCGAAAGACTCCCACCCCATCGAGGTCTTGGGCGTTGAATGTTCGCTTCCGAACTTTGTCGTTCGTGAGACGCGTCCGCCAGGGCACGTGCCATGTGAAGGCTATGAGCAGACTCTGGCGGCCTACGAAGTGTCCGCCACTCCAGGAATTCCAGAAACGACTCATCAAAGTGGAGAGATACGGTTTCGTACATCGTCTCCGGAGTTGCCGGTGGTTTCAGTGCCCATACGAATCTCGTGGACGAGCAACGCAGCAGTCGAGCCGAAGGCATTGTTCTTCAGCCGCGGAACGGCTGCCGTGACAAAAGCGATCCGAGTCTTCCCCTTATTGGACAAGGAAGCAGGAATCGAAGCCAGGATCGTAGGCCCCACAGGTCCTTTCTCGGTTAAGGACGGCATTGTGGTTGAGTCAAGCGCCACGGGCTGTTGCGAGGGAATCGTGACCGTCCAGTTCGATCCGTCAGAAGCATCAGCGGGGATCAGTAAGGCTGATGTAGTAATCACCTGTGGAAAGTCAGAGTATCGCGTGGCACTGATGGCTATCGGAGGCTACTGAGAAATGTCAGACATGATATCTTGGCGTCGTGTCCTTCAGTTACAGCAGGATCTTGCATTAACAGCGGCCGCAGCATTGACACTCTGCTTTTGCGGCGCATCTCACGTCTTGACGGCACAGGAGACCGTCGAGTCTGCACCTGCCCAACCACTGCCTTCGGTCGCCGCGTTTGAGCAGTTCTGGCAAGAAGTGCGCCGCACTCCCTCAGAGGACCGTGACTACGACAGGCTGCTTGTGCAGATCGAAGGTCTCTGCCGTAGACATGCTGGCAGTGACGAGGCGCTCTGGGCAATCATCTGTGTGGAGAAGTGGGTTGAAAGCGGGGCGATAGATACCACTTCCGCGCAGCCGATCATTGCCCTACGTGATACGTTCAACCCCGGAAAGGACGAGTTTGAGGCATTGCACAAGAAGTACGAGACCCTCAAAGGACGCCCTAATAGCACCCAGGAAATGACGCACGTGGCTGAAGCCCTTGAGGCGTTGGCCAAGCGGCACAAGGGCACCTTGACTGAGTATTACGCTAGGTCGCAAATTGCGGGGGTCTATATCCAGGCGGGTGAGGTGGCTAGGGCTAAGGGGGCGGCTACAGCGTTTCTCAATGACTTTCCTCCGGGACGCACCGACATGGCAGGGAACACCGCCGCAGAATACGGCAACCTGTTCCGTGACGCCTATTTGGCTGCCAAAACTGATAGCGTACAAGCTGGACTTCAAAAGTACTGGGCCATTGCAGACGGCAACAAGGGTCGGAAGGCCTTTGATCTCACAGCCCTCTACACAGGGGGCGAATTGGCAAGAGAAAACAACATGCAAGACGAGGTCCTGAAATTCTTCACCGAGGCTATCTCGCGATATACGGAAGACCAAGATCAACGCGTGATCGTTTCGCATTTCCGCATCGGTGAGGCCCTGCTTGTCATGGGCAACACTGCAGCAGCCGCGGCGATCTTTACCGACTTAGCAGATCGACATAAAGACGATAGATTCGGCAAGGCCGCACTCAACTGGATCAAGAATGTACGGATCATCGAGGCAAAACTGAAGGAGAATCCTTGGAGCGACCCTGCCGGCGGCAGCGGGAATGCTTGGGCGACGGGTACCGGCAAGTCGGCTCGCGAGACGATGGGGGAAGTGCTTGAGGAAGGCGTTGCCGGCCTTGAAGGTATAACCGCCGATTCGCCTGCCACGCCTCACGATGTCGAGAAGGACACCCAGGAGCCGCCAACGTCCACGGATCCTCCCATTGCCGAATCGGGAGCCGCCCCAGCCGGCAAAGGGCTGGTTTGGGTCCTTACTGGAGCAGGTGCAGTCGCATTGCTTGTTATGGGCCTCTGGGTCCTACGTAGACGTCCTGGCGACGGTCGCCAGTGACGAGGGTCTCAGGACATTGTGGCAATAAGGGAGAACGATATCATGAAGAGACGATCGAGAGCGACCTTGTGGTCCCTACTGATTCTCGGAGTTCTTGGGGGACAGGTGCTGGCGACGAATCCATATCCATGTCCCGGAGACGAGACTCCGGGAAGCCGAGATGACACGATCGTGGGAATTCTTCACGGCGTGACGGGAACCCACGTCGTACAGATCTACACGAACTACCTGACCGATTGGAATGAATGCTACATGGAATCGGAGTATAACGGCTTCGACGCATATGATGAAACGGTGCAACATGGCACCACCGCTGCGACAGAATGCAACTGCGGTGACATTGAGATCTCAAAAACGAAGACGGTTACTGCCTCGGTGACATACACGGCTTCACTCTCGGGCGAGAGTACAACGGCAATACAAGTGGCATTGGGCTGGCCGGATGTGCTAGCAGTCGCAAGTCTTGGCAGTCAAACGACGTACGGGTGGGAATGCAGTGTGTCAACCAGCGAGACTTACGAGGACGAAGTCCAGGTTACAGTCCCCGCGGACACCCTATGGTATGCCTATGTATATACACGCATAGCACATCGGCAAGGGCTTGAGCTTGACGTCGATCAGGGAACTATGCATGTCTGGTGTGCTACACACAATTGTGACGGCGGGAACTTGGGCGAGCAGATTGACTATGACGGAGAGATCAATGTTGCAACTGAGGACTATCCCATGGAGACCGGCGCCATTTACGACACCGAGACTCCGTGCAGTGCTCCGATAGTGCCGAGCGATACTCTTCGTCCGGACGACGACCAGACGTACCCGGACCGTCCAACCTACTGGGAAGGTAAGCACTGGTACGACGGGCAACCATGACATAGAACATCCTGCTTAGCGGCTTGTTCGGCCGCTGAACAGCACACGTACCTACGAAGATCCGCGTCGCGGTCATCGCAAAGATGACGTGATGGCCGCGACGCGGATGTGTTCTTCTGCCACTCCCCGCCCCACCAACCGTGGTTATCTGCCGTCACAGAGTGAATTAAGCCCAAGGCAACAAGCCCGTTCCCTTTCGAACAGTCGCGGCAGCGCGAGCAAGTTTGAAGAGCGACTGAACTGCACAGATTACGTGGGTTGACAGGGACAAAAACCGCATGAGTTGAGGTGGTTGACCGTAACGTTTCTGGCCCCCGGAACCAGCCATGAAACGGCCTGACGAGGACGGGCGGGAATCGGGCATGATAGATGGCGGAAAGGCGAAAAAATACCCCTGCCGTAGTGTTGTCCTTGGCCCCGTGCGTTGGTATAAAGATGACAAGAACTCTGTCAGGAGAACAAACATGAAGCCGGCATTCCTTGAATCTCTTCCCGGGCACATCCGAGGTTCCTTCCTCGCCGTGCTCCTGGTGGCGGCGGTCGCCGGTCAAACCGTCAGGGCTGAGAATCCTACCCCGGATTCGAAGAAGGAGGGCAAGTGGGGGCCGCATCTGTCGGCGGAAGAAAAGGCCGGGATCGCCAGGCTCTCTGTGCCGGAACTGACCGAAATGGTTCGCAAGGGGGACGCGGTGCACGGCATGGAAGCGCTCTCGGTGCTGGAACGAGGCAGCGGGTGGCGCGACAACCTGAACCTGTTGCTGGGGATTGCGGCGGAGAACCGTAGCGACATGATCGTGGAGGGCCTCGTCCAATCGCAGAACGTCGGCGACAGCCCGGCGGACCAGCAGGCCGTGGACCGCTACCTGGATTTCCTCGAAAAGCAGTTGTCCCTGGACAAGCCGGCGGTGTCGGCCGGCCAATGCGTCCGCAGCATCGGACAAGCCGTAAGGCCCAAGCGGCCGCATTTCGTGCCACCCACAGCCGAGCGTCCCAAGATCCCCGCGCCGTATGGCATTGAAAGGGCCGTGAGGATTCTGACCGTACAGTTGGACAGTCCGAAACCGAGAGCCCGCTGGGCGGCCATCGGTTGGCTGGGTAGTCTTGCCAACTGCCCGGAGGTCAGGAAGGACATCAAGGTGCTGTTGGAGGCACAGGAAGCGAAGGAACAGGCCTTCGCTGAGACGCCGGAGCAGACCCGGCCGGGGTCAGGCGTCAGCAGGGAGCAGCTTGTGTTTGTTGTTCGAAGAGCCTTGATCAGCATCTCGCACGCGGAGGCAGTAGAGACGCCAAGCCGGCCGGTCGACTCATCTGAGCAGATTTGCGACTATCCCGGAGACGCCGAGACGTCGAGCCAGCCTGAGGGCCCAGTTGAGCCGACTCGTGACCATTCCGTATTTGAGAAGGCACCTGACGACGGCGAGGCCGAGCAATAACCTGCTGAGGAACGACGAAGCAGATACCGTAGAAAGCGGCGATAGTCCCTGCCGGCTGTCCGGGAGTTCTCCAACCATCGGCCGCCGCGTCGGATGCGGCAGTTTTCAATACTGGAAACCGCCTTTACCCCTCCCCACGAAGAGATCGAATAGGCCAGAAAAGCGTTGACGTAACCCCATTGCTTCTGTTAGTTTAGTGCCTTCCTTATTCGCCGTAAGGGGGTTGAACTAACGTGAGCGTCGCAGTGGATCGGAGCAGCGCGGCTGACTCCAACGAACTCGAAGCGTTCATCGACAGCCTCACGGACGAAGACAAGATGTTATTGCGGCTCAGGGAGGAGTTGTACGAGGGACGATGGGACGCCATGCTGGCGGACCTGAACGACCGGCTGGGGGGCAAACCCTACATCTTTCGTCTGGCCAGTCGCATTCAGGACGACATCGCCCGCGTCGAGCGGCTCAGTCGTTTCGAGCGAAAGAACGGCATTGATCTGGCCACAGCCCTGTGGCCCGACGAGTACGGACGGTAAGCCCGTGAGGCGGCAGTCGGCCTGCGGCGAGGGATGTGCGGCCGGCCTCAGTCTAAGAAAGGTTCGAGACTATGAAGAAGGCGACGGTCTGGACAATCGTGATGGTGGCGGCGTGTGTGCTGGGCGTCAGCGGTTGCCGCAAGCCTGCCGCCGAACAGCCGCTCCTGTCGAAACAGGACTTGACGGCCGGCGACCTGAAGGAATTCTGGGCCGCGACCTTGCCCCTGGAAAAGGGCGAGACGATCCTGCATCTCTACTGCGAGCGAGGCAATCTCTACGCCGTCTCCAGCACGAACCAGTTAAGGTGCGTCGACGCGTTCTCCGGTCGCATCAAGTGGACCGTCAAGCTCTGTGACGACAACCTGACGCCTTCACCCGTCAGCCAGCTTGGCGCCGACGTGGCCTACGTGGCCGTGATCGACAAGCTGTACAGCTTCCTGGCCGACACGGGGCAGCCCCTGCCGCCGAGACGGATGAACATGGCTCCGAGCACCAGGCTGTTCATCGCGCCGCCGTTTGTCTACTTCGGAACGCACGAAGGCTGGATGGTCGCCGAGCACGTCACCAATCGGGCCCAGAGCTGGGACCGCCTGACCCACGCACCGATCATCAGCGCCCCGGTCGCTGCCGCCGGCAAGGTCTATTTCGCCAATGAGGATGGCGAGGTCGTCGCCAGCGACGGCGGACAGCGGCATGTCGAGTGGACCTTCAAGGCCCGCGACGCGTTCGAGGGCGACCTGAAGCTTTCGGCCACCCAGGGGCTGGTCGTGGCCGCGTGCCGCGACTACTCGGTCTATGCCCTGAACCCGACGAGCGGCCACCCGGCTTGGATCTGCACGACCGGCGACCCGATTCTCAAGGCGCCGTTCGTTTACGGCAACCGCATCTACGTCCTCACCGAACCGCACGTGCTGCTGTCCCTCGACGAACTGGACGGAGAGCGGCCGCTCTGGTCGGTCGAGAACGTCGGCAGCTTCCTGGCGGCGAGCCCGCGAGCCCTCTACGTTTTGATGACCGACGGGAACATTGCAGCCCTGTCGCATCGGGACGGCTCGGTCCTGTTCATCCTCGACGGGCAACTGCTCGACGTCCTGGCCCTGAACGAGATCGACGGCCAGTTGTTCGTCGCCAACCGCAAAGGCCGGATCGTGGCCATTCGCGAGGTCAAGGGCAAGTACGACGAGGACGCGGCCAAGGCCGCATCGCCCACCGGCCAGAAGAGCGAGGACGCGCTGTTGATCGAATAGCCGATCCGCCGCCATGGCACACGTGCATCCCCGCGGGGCTGCAGCTTGAGCCGCATGCGATCAGGGATATGCCACCGATGGCGGGATGCGAACGTCCCGCCATCTTTTCTTGCGCTCCAGGGGCCGCACGGGAGACCGAGGCTATGAACGTTGGCTTCCTGACCGCCTGTCTGAATGACGTGAGCCTGCCGGAGGTGGCCCGCTGGGCGGCCGAGTCGGGCTTCGCCGCCCTCGAGGTCCCGTGCCGGGCGAGCGGGGCCAAGTGGTTCGACGGCGCCGCCATTGTGCCGGCGAAGGTCGACGATGCGGCTGCGGCCGAAGCCGAGCAACTGCTGGCCGCGACCGGCCTGCATTTCAGTTGCCTGACCACCAGCGACAACCTTCTGGAGCCCGACGAGTCCCGCCGCCAGCGCTACTGGCAACTCCTGATCGACACGATCCGAGCGGCCGCGAAGCTTCGGGTCAAGACCGTCTCGTGCCGAATTGGCCGCAACCCCGCCACACGCATCGGCGAGTGCATTGCCGCTTGGGGCCGCATGGCTGCCGAGGCCATTGCCGTCGCGGAGGAGTGCGACGTGCGCATCGCCGTCGAGAATTCGCCGATGGTCGGCTGGCAGACCGAGGATGCGCCGGGCAACCTGGCTTTCTCGCCCGAACTCTGGGAGAAGATCTTCACCCACGCTCACAGCGACACCGTGGGCCTGAACTTCGACCCCGCGCCGCTGGTGTGGCTGGAGGTCGACTACGTGGAGGCCGTCACGGCCTACGCCGAGTACATTTTCCACGTCCGGGCCAACGACGTGGAGGTTTTCGCCGACCGCCGCAGTGACTGCTCGGTGTTACGTCCTAACGGAGGCTGGTGGCGCCGGCGCATGCCCGGGCACGGACAGGTGGCCTGGCCGCGGCTCATCAGCCGCCTGCAGGAGAACCGCTACAACGGGTCGCTGTCGATCGCCTACGACGACCCGGTGTTCAACGACTCGCAGGACGCCATCAAGCGCGGCCTGGTGTTCGGCCGGCGGTTCCTGGAACGCTACATCGTCTGAACGGCCCGCACGGCGGCGCGGCGTTTCGCTGGGAAACGCCGGGCGCCGCGGGCAGACAGGTCTGCAAGGAGCACAATCTCATGGCGGACA
>JAFGJR010000108.1 GCA_016928975.1 Sedimentisphaerales bacterium
ATCCGCTGGCTATCAGGCTCATTTCGGCCTCACCGCGTCTGGTACGGCTCATCAAGGGGCGCGACTCTCATTCGTCGCACTTCTGCCGGGAGTGTTCCGTTGGGGACTATCATGCCGAGCGCCTGCGGGGCGCCTCTGGGAGTACTAGGACAAGGCGGGTGGAAGTGTCAAGGGGCAAGAGGGAGGTCTGAAGTTTCAAGTTTGAAGTTTGAAGCGTGAAGTCAGAGGCTTTATGGGCTCTGGGTTCTCTGTGGCCAAAGGGGTTTGAATCTGGGGAGACGTGGGGAGTCATCCGTTTTTCCTGTCGTGCGTGAGGTGGTGCCCTGGAGTGGGTGCTTGTCCCGCGAGGTCCTCTTCGGGTATGGGGGCGCTGAAAAATCGGGCCGCTCTGCCGTGGCGAGGAGTCGCAGGCCCGAGAATGAGTGACTTGGCGATGCTACGCGGGGCGCACGAAGTCGGCAGGATGTCCGGGGAATCGGCCGAGGTGTGCGGGCGATGTATCGCGCTTGACAGGTCGCTCGTCTGCGGGTATAATGACTGATAATCAAATGGGGCGGTGCAGGATAGTAGACTCCACGGAGGCGGGTGACAAGAAACACCTGGCAGGGAGTGATAGCTGTAATGGGGGTCGACTGTGCGTCGAGAGATCGCCAGTCCACGGATCGCCGATCCGGCAAGAACAATGGGGGCAAACATGGGTGGTCAAGCATTTCGCACGCTGCAAGGACGGAGACCGCGTGACATAGCGGTGGTCGGAGCACTGACGATTCTCGTCCTGGCGAGTGTCGGCACGGCTGACCTGTCCGACGGCCTGCTGGTCTATTATCCGTTCGCCGGCAACGCCAACGATGCATCCGCGAACCACAACGATGGCACGGCCAGCGGCGCAACGCTGACCACGGACCGCCTCGGCGCCCCCGACAGCGCCTATTGTTTCGACGGACTCGATGACTCGATCAGCGCGCCTCACATGGACGCGTTCAACTCGGCGACCTTCACGATCTCCGCGTGGGTTTGTCCGAGTGTCGATCTATCGGCCGGCGCCGGTGCGGCCACGGTCATCGCCCGGGGCGAGGATTTCACCACGGATCACATGGAGTCTTCTCTGGAGATCTTCGGACAGGACAATCCCTCGGGCAGTGGGGCCACGCTGTTCTACGAGGATTTGGCCGACCACGACCGCATGTACTGCTCCGGTTTCTTCCCGGAGCCGGATACGTGGACCCACCTGGCGGTCACCCGCGCGCTCGATGGGGAGGTGACTCTGTACAGCAATGCGACCGTCATCGGCCATTGGTATGGCACTCCGAATCCGGCGACCTCCGACCAGGAGCTCACGATCGGTGCCCGGTGGTGGAGTCCGTCCACGACGGGACCTTATGAGCTGGCGGGGTTCTTCTCCGGTGCGATCGACGAAGTCCGCCTCTATGACCGTGCTCTTTCCGCCGACGAGATTCAGGACCTGATTCATGCCCCTATCCCCGGCGCTGCAATCCTCGGCGCGATCGGCCTGGGTTATGCCAGCCTGCGTCTGCGGCGAAGAAACATGTCGGCTACTGGCCGCGTCTGATGTGGATTCTGGGGGACTCGCTCGCGCCGAAGATCAGTCGTGGTCCCCTCGCATAAAGGCACGAAGCCACAAAGGCAAGATCCGTACAGAAGACTTCTTTCCCGCTGTCACGCCCACAGTGCGACGACGACCGCTCGCCTTGCCATTCTACCACGGCTTTCACTCGTGGCCACCTGCAATGAGACGAGGGCGAAGTACGGCGATTCCTTTCGACGGGATCGTCGGCCAAGAGAATCTCCCGAGCGCTGCGGGGCAGACGTGGCTTTCAGCTTCGCGGCGTACGGAGCACATTCCCCCAAGAGGAATCTCGGATCTCGAGATTCGAGTCCGAGGCGTCAGCCCCCGGTGGACGCTTTCTTCTTCTGACGGATGCGCAGGAGCATGGCCAGGACTTCGGCGACGGCGATGTAGAGGGATTCGGGGATGGGGTGGCCTGGCTTGACGGCGGCGTAGATGGCGCGGGCGACCTCGGGCCGGCGGACGATGGGGACGCCGTAAGCGCGGCCGATGCTGACGATCCGCTCGGCGACGTGGTCGGCGCCTTTGGCGACCAGGACGGGGGCGTCCATCGTCCTGGGCTCGTAGCGCAGCGCGACCGCCACGTGCGTGGGGTTCACGAGGATGACGTTGGCCTTCGGGACCTCCTGCCTGAGGCGCTTGAACGACATCTCCATCTGGATTCGGCGGATTCTGGCCTTGATCTCGGGCGAGCCTTCGAGGTCCTTGCGTTCCTGCTTGACCTCCTGGCGGGTCATCTTCAACTCCTGGACGTGCTGCCATTTCTGATAGAGGGCGTCGGCCAGTCCGATGGCCAGCACGGCCAGGCTCACGCGGAGGACCACGCCGAACAGGATCCTGGCTGTGGCGGTCACGATCTGCGTGGACCACGCCCACCGCAAGGCGGCCAGCGCGTCGAGCTTGTCGCGCAGATACAGCCAGACGATGAGACTGACGAAGCACAGCTTTGCCACGGAGGCCAGCAGGTGAACCAGGGAGCGCTGGCTCAGCAGGTTCTGCACCACGGAGGCGGGATTGATCGCGTTCCATTTGAGCTTCAGCGCGTCGGGCGAGAAGCTCCAGCCGCTGACGGCGACACAGCCAAGGACACCGGCGGCGGTCAGAGCGGCCAGGAGAGGGAGCATTGCGACGGTGGCGTCGACGATCTCGTCACTGAAGAACCTCGCGAAGGCCTGGGAATCGCTGAACGCTCCGATCCTGGCGGAGAAGCCGGACTCCACTTTCAGACGGCACCAGCGAAACAGGCCCGGACCCAGCAGGACGAGGGTCAGCAGCAGGGTGACCAGCGTGACGGCCGTCGCCAGCTCCTGGCTGTGCGGCACCCGGCCGCCCTCACGGGCCTTCTGGAGCCGTCGCGGGGTGGGTTGTTCCGTCCTTTCGGCTGCTGGTTTCTCAGGCATAGAAGCAAATCAAAAATCAAAGATCAAGAATCAAAGATGTGGAGTCGCCTTCGGCGACAGCCTTTCTTGAGCTTTGATCTGTGGTTTTGATTTTTGCATTTTGATGTTTGATTTCCTATAACGGCAGGAGTCTCGTCATCCAATTGGCCATTTCCGTCACGAAGCTGTTGATGAAGGGCAGAAAGACCGCGGTCAGGAACAACCCCAGTGCGGCCCGCACGGGCATGCTGAGGAACAGGACGTCCATCTCAGGGACCAGTCGGGCCAGCAGGGCCAACGTCACCATGAGGACCAGGAACGCCGCAAGCATCGGGGCCGCCAGGCGCAGGGCGGCGACGAACATGGCCGTGCTCGTGTTGACCACTCCGCCGGCCAGCAGAGGGATCGTCGGCATCGTGCCCGGCGGGAAGGCGTCGTAGCTCCTGGACAGCGCCAAAAGAAACAGATGATGGCCGTTGGCACTGAGGAACAGCAGGACGAAGACCATCTCGACCAGGCTGGCGAAGGGGTTGGTCTCGGTTTCCGTCAGGGGGTCGACAATTTCGGACATGGTCAGTCCCATCTGCTGCTCGATGATCTGGCCGCTGAGCTGCACGACGGAGAACAGCAGGGCGATGATCAACCCCAGGGCCAGACCGTATATGGCCTCGGCGCACAGCAGCAGGATCGCTGTCAGCACTGTGGCGTGCGCGACACTTGCCGGCAGGGGGGCGGTGAAGTAGAAGAACAGCGACAGCAGCACCGTGGCCGCCACTTTGATCTGGACGGGAATGGTCTTCCATCCGAAAACCGGCAGGACCACGAAGAACGCGGAAATTCGGGTCAGCACGAGAGCGAAGCCGAGCAGCATGGGAACCCTCGTGACATATGATTTATGATTTGCGATCAGAAATCATAAATCGCACATCACAAATCGTAAATGTCAATGTGCGCCCATATTCTGGATGTTGGCGAAGATCTCCATTGTGAATCGCAGCGCCACCTGAAGCGTCCAACTGCCGAACAACAACGTCACGACCCCGACCGCCAGCAGCTTCGGCACGAAGGCCAGGGTCATGTCGCGAATGGAGGTGACCGCCTGCACGAGCGTGATGACGATGCCGACGACCAGGCAGGTCAGCAGGATCGGCGCCGACAGGAGCAGGGCCGTCTCCAACGTGTGGCGTCCCAGGTACAACACGAAGCTGCTATCCACGGTGATCCTCCATCGATTGCGGATTTCGGATTGTGGATTTGTGTCGGGAGTCTTTCTCAATCCGCAATCCCCGATCCGCAATCCACAATTGAGTTACCGAAATCCCAGGCTCAGACTCTTGGCGAGCAGGCCCCAGCCGTCGACGAGAATGAACAGAATCAATTTGAACGGCAGGGAGATCATGACCGGCGGCAGCATGATCATGCCGGCGCTAAGCAGGATGCTGGCGATCACCATATCGATCAGCAGGAACGGGATGAACAGCAGGCAGCCGATCTCGAACGCAGTGCGGAACTCGCTGATGATGAACGCGGGAATGACGATGTACATCGGGATGTCCATCGCGGTGGCCGGGGCGGGGGCCTTGGCCATCTGCACGAAGAGGGCCAGGTCGGCCTTTCGGCTCTGGCGGAGCATGAACTCCTTGACGCAGTCGCCGGCCTTCTGTGCGGCGGCGCCGAAGCTGATCTGGTCCGCCAGGTAGGGCTGAATCGCCTCCATGTTCATCTTCGCGTAGGTCGGCGCCATCGTATAGAAGGTCAGGAACAGGCCCAGACCCATGATGGCGATCGTCGGCGGGATCGTCTGCGTGGTCAGGGCGCGACGAACGAAGGACAGCACGATGACGATTCGCGTGAACGAGGTCATCATCACCAGAAGACTCGGCAGGATCGTCAGGGCCCCGAAGATGATCACCAGCTTGACCGGCGTGGACCACTCGTTGCCCTCGCCTTTCTGCGAGGTGGCCTTCTCCATGACGGAGACCAGCTCGCCGATGCTCGGAACGTTGTTGGCGGGAGCGGTCTTGGGGTCGCTCGTGCTCATCGGCGGCATGGCCGGCGGCGCGGGCATTCGATTTGCCTGCCCGTGTGCCGTGGCGGCGAAGAGCAGGAGGAAGACCAGGACAGCGATTGTCTGCATCCGTCGCGACATTTACAGCCTCACCGCATCATCCGAGGATTCCTGTTTCGCTGCTTCCAGCCACGTGTCGGTCAGGTCGGCCAGGGCGGTAACGCTGTCATTCGTGCTTCCGATGAGCAGCTTGTGGTGGCCGATCTCGACGAGGTGAAGGGCCTTGCGCGGCCCGAGATAGGCGGTCTCGCGGACGCGAATCTCCTTGCCGGGCGCGTTTGTGACCTTCGGCAGCACCTTTTTGGACATGTACACCATGCCCACCCCCAGCCCGGCCACCAGAAGGATACAGAGCATCATTCTGGCGAAGAGCCCTCGACCGTTGAAGGACGCATCCATCCGGCTCGCCAGGTTCGGATCGGTCAGGAACGAGGTGTTGCGGTCCGTCGTTACCGGCTGGGCCTTCTGATCGGCGGACCGGGCGGCGATACTGATCCATCCGCCGCCGATCAACAGCGCCAGACACAGAATGAACACTCGTTTCTTGCTGCGAATCACGCTCGACTCGTCTTCTCAAAGAGTAGACATTGTCCTTCCGACGATTCTCGAATGGATGTGCAAACGGCGTACCAGGACTGGGATTCGTGCTTGGGCGAGCGCCGGACGGGGTCGTGACCGGCGAGGTGACTGAAGAATAGTCGTCTTGTCGAAGAAATAGACGGTCTGCCGAGCGGGTCAGTTGCCCGGCCTGAGCACTGCTACGGCGATGTAGGATTGCCGGGAGACCGGGCCGTCTCGTTTCACCCAGTCGCCTCCGGCCGCCGCGCCCCAGGAGAAGACACGGCAGCTCGCCTCCGCAGGAAGGTCCTTCTGGAGGAAATCAGCCACCGCCTGGGCCCGCCGGGCGGAGACCAGCCATCGGTCCCTTTCGTTCGGCTCGTCGGGTGCCAATCCGACGACGTAGAGCTGGAGCCCCTCGACCGAGGCAAAACCAGTGAGGTTCTTCGTGAACGTCCGAAGATACTGCATGGCGGACTCGTTCAAAGTGGCCTGTCCTGCGGCGAATGTAATTGGCAAGACGACGAAGTTGGGGTTTCGGCCGCGGACCTGGGCCTCGTAGGTCTTGCCGTGTCCCTGCAACCGCAGGAAGGTGCGGCGGAGCTTCTCCTCGCGGCCGTCGATGGTCCTCTGGGCATCCGGGTCATCTCCGTCGCTGATCGGGTAATAGACTTTGGGGCTGTCGAATTCCAGTCCTTCGCCGGCAGACCCAAACAAGCCCGGCATCCCAAACCCTGCGATGGACCTTCTGAATCCGTACAGGGTCTTCTCGAAGATCCCTTCGCCTTCGTTGCACAGCTTGCCGCTGCGAGCGGTGGACATGGTCAGCAGCATGACGAAGAAGGCCATCAGCAGCGAGATCATATCCGCAAAGGAGATGATCCACAGCGGCGCGCTCTCGCCTTTCTCTTCCTGAGGAAGTGCGGGCTTGTCCTTCTTCATTTGTACGTGCCTTCGTCCAGGATTGCGATTTCGAGGATTCTCTCGGAGCTGCGTTCCGCATCCGGCAACGTGCCCCGAGTCCCGATGCAGCAGCGATCCTTCGAGACTCCCTTTGTGGTGAGGTAGTGGATCGCGAGGACGGCTCTGCGCAGTCCCAGCTCCAGGTCCGGGCCGGGGCCGCTCTCGGCGAGCACGACCCGGCCGGGCGTCCCGGCGGCGAAGGCTGCCAGGGCATCGAGGAAATCGCGGCCGTTGCGGGACAGGGTCGTCCCGGCGCCCCAGAACGCCTCGGTCGATTGGATGGTGAACACCTTGCGCGCCTTGAAATCCGGCGCCTGGGTCTCGGCGAGCAGGCCCTTTCCCTGCTGTTCTTCGAGCGTCGGCTTGTCACTGCCCTTCTCCTGCTGGCCGGCAGCGACGGCCTGGGGCCCGACCGCCGATCGGGGGCGGACGGAATGCCAGCCGCCGTAGAAGTTGGGCGATAGCGCGGTAGTGATGGCCTTCTGTAGCTTCTCCGCCTCCGCCGGACCGAAGCTGGAGAACGTCGAGAGCATGACAAAGAACGCCATGAGCAGCGACATCATGTCCGCGAAGGAGATAATCCAGAGCGGTGCGCTCTCGGCGGATTCTTCTTCCTGTTTTGGTTTCGGCTTATGTGCCATCAGACCTGCGCTTTCACTGCCTCGCGGCGTTTGGCGGAGATGAACACCTGCATCTTCTCGCTTACGGCCGTCGGACTGTCTCCTTTGGCGATCGCGCACACCCCTTCCAGGATCATCTCCATCGAGATCTTCTCCGCTTTGGAGTACTGGCCGAGCTTGCCGCCCATGGGGATGAAGACAAGGTTGGCGATCAGAGCGCCGTAGAACGTACAGACCAGAGCGGTGGCCATGCCCCGGCCGATCTCATCGGGGTTCTCCATTCGGCTGAGCATGGAGACCAGACCGATCAGGGTGCCCACCATTGCGAACGAGGGAGCGGAGGCGCCCATGAAATCCATGATCTTCTTGCCCATGGAATGCCGCTCTTCCATGTACTGGATCTCCAGGCCGAGCAGGTCGCGGATCGCGTGCTCGTCGGCCCCGTCCACGAGCATTTGCAGGCCCTTGCCCAGGAAGGCCTCCTTGGCCTTTCCGATTTCCTGCTCCAGCGCCAGCGCGCCGTCCCGCCGGTTGATGGCGGAGTAGTTGACCATCTTCTGAATCAGCTCCTGCGGCGCGGGAATCCGGGTCAGAAGCGTCTTCTTGACCACGGACATGACTCCGAGGAATTGCTTCATGGAGAAATGGATCATGGTCGCACACACCGTGCCGCCGAACACGATGGCAATCGCCGGCATGTTGAAGAAGATGGCCATCCCGCCGTGACTCTCATAGGCGATCGTCCCCAGGATGACCACGAAACCCAAGATCACACCTAACGCTGTTGCGATGTCCATACGATCACCTGGTCTCCGTTACCTGTTTGAGCTTCTGGCAAAGAGTCGCCGCCAGGGTCGGCTCGGTCGCCGCCATCTCGGCCAGGACCTTGGCCTTGGTCCGGTCCTGCATGAAATGGAGAATCTTGATAGCGTCATGCTCGCTTGCGGTCCTGGCGGTCTCGCCACTACCCTTGGGTCCGACGGCCATGCTTCTGAGAATCTCGCTGGCTCGCGTCGCGTCCATCTTGTCGTAGGCGGCCGCGATCGCCGTCAGGTTGGCCTTCTCCGTCTGCTCCACCTCCACCCGTGCCTTCAAGAGCATGTCCCGTTCCGTCTTCACGCTGGCGGCGGTGGTCGCGATGTCCACGCGCAGCTTGTTCAGGGTCTCGATATCCTTCTTGAGGCCCTGCTGGGCGATTTGCAGACGCTCCTTTTCTTTCTCGACCGACTTGAGCTTCTCGTCGTAGTCGTGCATCTTCTGTCGCAGCTCCGCGACGAGATCTTTCAGTTGTTGCTCCGTCATGCCGCGTGCGCTCGTGCTGTCGGCGGACGAGAGGGTGGGCGCCAGGACCTGTAGCGGCGCCTCGCCTGGCTTGAGGGGTTGCGCAGCGGCGCCGGACGCATTCTCGGCCGCCGGCGGCTCGACGGGCGCAGGCCTGGTGAGCCAACCGATGGTGAATGCTCCGGCGAAGCTGGCTGCCCCGGCGGCAGCGGCAACGATCATCATTTTCACATTCACGGCGTGCACTCCTGATTGAATCACCATCGTCATGGCGTCCGGCATCTCCCGGCCGGCGTCATCCCGTCACAATCTCCTTGCGGGCAAAGGCCATCGTTGACCCGTCATCGAGCTCCTTCTGCTCCAGCTTCTCCTGCTCGCGGATGAACTGCTCCTCGGCCTGGGCTCGCAGACGCTCCAGACCCTCCCGGGAGCGCCGCAGGGCCAGCAGCTCCGCTGTCTTGTCCTTCTGTTGGGCCTGCAACTCCGCGATTTCCCCTTTGAGCCGGCGGATTCGCTCGTCATTGACCGCCGCCCGTCTCAGGAAGAACTCCTGCGCCACAAGCCGCTGCGGCGACTTGTCGCCGGCGATCCCGTCGAGGATCTCCCGCAGCACCCGTTGACACATAAGCAGCTCACCTTGTTTCTCTGCCAGTCTCTCCGTCAGTCGAAACAGCTCGATCCGTCGGATCTCCTCCTGCTTCGTCCTGACATCGAGCACCTTCTGTAGGCGCCATACGAAACGTTTCATTCATCTGTCTCAGGTCTTCACGTTCACCAGCTTGTCCCACGCCCGGGTAATGGCCGTCAATTGCCTTACGGTTTCGTCGAGAGCGGTACGCTGACGGACCGGCTGCATCAGGAAAGCGTTGATCCGGTCGATCAAGCTGACGGCGCCGTCGATTCGGCGGTTGCTGCCCGGGGCGAAGGCGCCGATGTTGATCAGGTCCTCGGCGTCGACGTACGTGGCGTAGATCTCCTTCAGTTTCCGGGCGGCCTCGCGATGCTCGGCGCTGACGACGGCGGGCATGAGCCGGCTGACGCTTTGCAGGATGTCCACCGCCGGGTAGTGCCCCCGGTCGGCCAGCTTCCTGGACAGGACGAGGTGACCGTCCAGGAGGCTGCGCGCGCTGTCGGCGACGGGATCCGTGAGATCGTCATTCTCCACGAGGACCGTGAGAATGCCGGTGATGCTGCCGTCATCGGAGCAGCCGAGCCGCTCGATCAATCGCGGCAGCAGCGAGAAGACGCTCGGACAGTATCCTTTCGTGGCGGGCGGCTCGCCGGCCGCCAGCCCGATCTCCCGCTGCGCCTGCGCGAAGCGCGTCAGCGAGTCCATCATGAACAGGACGTTCCGGGCCCTGTCGCGGAAGTACTCGGCCACCGTGACCGCCACGAAGGCGGCCTTGACCCGCTGGATCGGGGGGACATCGGAGGCGGCCACGATCACGACGCTGCGAGCCAGGCCCTCGGGCCCGAGATTCTCTTCCAGAAACTCGCGGACCTCGCGTCCGCGCTCGCCGATGAGGGCGACGACGTTGACGGCGGCGTCGCTGGAGTTGGCGATGTCGCCCAGGAGAACGCTCTTGCCGACCCCGCTGCCGGCGAAGATGCCGACGCGCTGTCCTCTGCCGCAGGTCAGTACGCCGTCGATGGAGCGAATGCCCAGGGCCAGCGGCTGCGTGATTTTCTCGCGGCTCAGCGGCGCCGGGCTGCTCACGTCCAGCGGGCTTTCATCGGTCCCCTGCAAGGGGCCTTTTCCGTCGATGGGCTGGCCCAGGCCGTTGAGGACGCGGCCGAGAACCGCTTCGCTGAGCAGGATGTGCCGCGGGGTCGATCGCGCGGTCACGGAGTCGCCCGGGGAGATGCCCTCGATGTGCTCCAAGGGCAGCAGGATCAGGTGGTCGTTGCGGAACCCCACGACCTCGGCCAGCACCCGGCGGCCGTCGCGGATGTGAATCCCGCACAACTCGCCCAAGCCGATGACCGGGCCGGCCGATTCCACGGTCGAACCGGACACGCGGACCACGTAGCCCTGGCAGTCCATCAGGTTGACCGCGTGGAGGGCCGAGTGGTACTTCTCGAAATCGATCAGGCACGTTTCGCTGGCTGCCATAGGTTATTCCACCTTCACCAGCGCCTCGCCGATACGATCGAGGTGCTGCTCGACGAACGATTGGACGATTCCCTTGGGGGTCTCCACGAGGCAATCAGCGCGGGCGATGCTCCGATCTGCGACGAACTGCAGTCCGGAGAACGGGCCGTCCGCGTCGTCCTGCTGGAGCTTCTGGCACGGGGGCAGGTCCTGCGGATTCACTCGCACCACGACGTTCTGGTGCGTCGGCGCCCGCTTGAGAGCTTCCTCAATGACGGCCTGGACCTCGTAATCGCCATTGGCGACCCGCTGTGCCAGGATTCTCCGGGAGATCTCCACCGCCAGCCTGGCGATCTCGCGGCGATGATTGGCGACCGCCTCCTCGTATAGTCTGCCGAGGTTGTCTGCTAGGCTCTTCACCAACCCGCACAGTTGCGCCAGCTCCGCGGAGCGGTCCGGCGCGTTTCGGGTTTCGCAGGGTGAATGGCGGATTTCAGGTTCGCTCGCCGGGGCCCGCGCGGACGGTCCGGGAGCGTCGGTCATACACACGGCCGTGATGGGACGAGCGAGATGGATCGTCAGCGTTTCGGGCATCGTTCTACTCTTCTGCGAACGCCAGCTCTCCCTTCTTGTTCAGATCGCGCAGGGCCGTGACGATCTTCTCCCTGGCCTGATGGACGTCCTCCTTCTTCGGCGACGACATCAGCGATGTCTCCTCATCGACCATGGCCGCCGCACGCTCGGAGACGTTGCCCTTGATCTTGCCGGAGATCTCGTCGGCCGCCCCCTGCAACGCCAGGGCCAACTGCCGCTCGTCGATGCCGCGAAGCGCCTGCTGGAGCGAACGGTCGTTCACGGACGGGATGTCCTCCCAGACGACCATCAGAGTCGCCACCTTGTCGCCTGCCTCCTTGTCTTTCTGGGCAATGGCTTCGAGCACCCCGTCACGGATTCCCTTGTCGAGGTTTCGCACGATGACCGCCACTTTTCGAAGCGACTGCTCCGGGCGAGCCTGGCTCGTCCCTCCGGCCTGCCCCGCCTCGCTCAGGGCCTCGATGCGCCGGCGAATCATCTGCGCGATCCTCGCCTTGGCCTCCGGGGTGACGCCCCCGACGCTGGTCATCCGGCTGACCGTGCTGACGCGGATACCCTCGCCCAGCCGGCCCAGGATCTCCGAGCCTCGCCTGGCAGGCAGCTCGGACAGCACGACGGCCACCGCCTGAGGGTGCTCCGTCTCCAGGACCGCCACCAGCGTCTCCAGCGACGCCGCGCGGATCGTCAGGAACGGATCTCGCTTTTGCAGCAGGTCCTGGATGTCCGCCTGAATCTGCTTGGCCTGGTCCTCGCCGAGCGTGTTCTTGAGCATCTCGCGCAGGAAGCTCCTGAAGTGAAAGGCGGACTGGTCCTGAAGCGACTTGCAGAATTGCCTGGCGATCTCGGCGGTCTGGCGGCTGTTCCGCTGGCCGGCGGCGTCGAGGTAGCTCAGCTCGACCGCCAGCTCCTGAACGATTCTCGTGTCCACTCCCTTGAGCATCTCTGCGGCGGTTGCCGGATCGAGGCTGGCCAGCAGAAGAGCGGCTTTCTGTTTCCCGGTGAGCGCCACGGCCTGTTACTCCTTCTCTTCAATCCAACTGAGGAACATCTGTTTCACCTGATCGGGGTTGCTTCTCAATGCGTGCGTGATCTGTCGTCTCAGCACGATGGGCTCGCCAGCGGACTCCCCGGCGGCCAGAAGGTGTGTCGGACTGGCGCCCTCGCCCAACTGCTGTTGTGCGGGCGCCTCGCCGGCCGCCTGGCGATGGGCGCGACGGAACACCCGCAGCACGACCAGGGCACACACTGCCAGGATGCCCAGCGACAACTGCCGGGCCAGCGCCAGATACCGGGGCCAGCTCGAAGACTCCTCCACCGCCGCCACCGCGCTCGATCGACGGAACTTCGCGTTGACGACCTTGAGCGAGTCGGACTCCTTCAGTCCCAGCGCCATGCGCAGGATTCCCTCGACTTCCGTGACCTGCATGATCAGGGCGGGCTGGCCGTTGGGACCGGTCGCATTGGCGTCGGCCGGCGACAGATCGACAAAGGCCGCCACGGAGAGCGATTTGATCTCGCCGGGCACGACCACCTGCTGCTTGACGGTCTTGCCGACCTGGTACTCCGTGACGACGGTCTCATCCCTCTTGGTGTTTCCGGCCGTGGCCTTCTGTCCCGCGCCGCCGGCGCTGCCCTCCGTGTTGGTCGTTACCTCCTCCTTCGTGGGCACCTTGCCGGTGGGATCATAGGTCTCCGTCAGCGTCTGGACGCTGTTCATGTCCACGACGACGCTGACGCGGACCGTGGCCCGGCCCGGTCCCAGGACCACGGCGAGCATGTCCTCCGCCTTGCGGGCGAGGCTCTGCTCGACTCGCTCCTTGTAGTCGTGGACCGTGCCGGCGCCGGCCAGCAGGGTGGAATCGCCCTGGCCGGAAAGGAGGTTGCCCTCACTGTCGATGATCGTGACGTTGTCCGCCTTGAGCCCCTTGACGCTGCCGGAGACCATGTGCGTGACGGCGGCGACGTTCGTCGCGCTGAGCCTGTAGCCCGGCTTGAGCCGCAGGACCACCGAGGCGGTCGTCTGGTCGCTCTCCGTGGTGAACAGCGCCTGCTCCGGAGTGACGATGTGCACCCTGGCGTGGGCGACCCCGTCGATCATCTGGATGCTCTTGGCCAGCTCGTCCTCCAGCGCGCGTTTGAGGTTGATGCTCTGGACGAAGGGACTGACGCCGATCTTCTCGTCGTCGAAGAGCTTGTAGCCATTCTGCTCGTTCGCCGGCAGGCCTTCCTTGGCCAGGTCCAGTCGAAGCTGATACACGTGCTGCGCCGGCACGCAGATCGTCGTCCCACTGTCGCGCAGCTCGTAGGAGATTTCCTTCTCACTGATTTTGTCGGTGATTCTGGAGGCTTCTGCAGGGGAGAGGTCCTGGTAGAGCATGCGCATGTCCGGCCGGCGGGCCCACTGCACCAGCAGCGACCCCACGATCAGCACGGCCACTGCCACAGCGGCCAGAAGCGCTCGCTGCACGAGTCCGATCTTCCGCCAGATCAGCAGTATCTTCTGCACGACATCCATCGGACCTCACGAAATCCGCAGTTCAATGGTCATATCGGCATGCTCATTGTCTGCTTGTACGCTTCGATGAGCTTGTTCCGGACGCCGACGAGGACCTTGAAGCTCATGTCCGCCTTGGCGACGGCGGCAACGACCGCGGTGATATCGTTGTTTCTGCCCACCAGCAGGTCCTGCACGGATGCGTCCGATGCCTGCTGCATGTCGTCCACCTTCGAGATGTACTCGCCGACCGCCTTGACAGCCCGGGAGAAGTCCGCCTTGGCCGCTGCGGGATTCGCCGCCTGCGGCCCCATCGGCCTGGCGTTCGGCAGAATCGAGCTGATGTTCGGGTCAAATTCAATCATTCCATAGTCCTCATGTGAACGAATGGAGTTCTGCAAAATGGAAGTCAGGCTTGCTTTGGGAAGGAAGAACGGTCTTTTTAGTTCTTCCTTCCCAAAATGGGAGGCGTCTGTACAATTGGTCACGTGGATGATTCAAGGAAATCCAAGAAGTGATTTCCTTGAATAATATAAGCCTGACTTCCATTTTGCAGAACTCCCCTTACCGGAGTAACTCCAGCGCCGTCTCGACCATTTTCTGGTATCGCCTGAGAACGGCGGCGTTGGCCTGATAGGCGCGGCTGGCGACGTTCAGGTTCATCATTTCGACCGGCAGATGCACGTTGGGCATCATCACATAGCCGGAAGCGTCCGCTTTGGGATTGCCCGGATCGTAGAGCCGCTGCAGGGGACTGCTGTCCGGGACGATGTCTTCGATCGTGACGCCACTGGGTCCGTCGCCCTCGGAACGAAAGACGGCCTCCAGCCGCCGGTAGGGCTGGCCCTGTCCTGCGTCGGCCGTGCGCGAGTTGGCGATGTTCGACGAGATCACCTCCATGTGCTTGGCGTGGGCGCGCATGCCGGAAACGGCAATGTCCACGGGGCCGAATACCTGAGGCACACTCATTCGATCGAATCCTTTCCCGTCGCGGCGTCACATTCCTACCGCGTCATGTCCTGTCGCTGATCGCCGCCTCGATCTGCGAGTACTTCTTTCGCAGAAGCCGTACGTAGGTTGCATGGCGCAGCGCGTTCTTCATGAGATCGCCGACTTCCGCCTCCATCGTCACGTTGTTGCCGTCGGCCCGAAATGACGGATCGTTCGGCTGGTAGACCTCCGGCTCAATCGCGTCCAGATCGATTGGACCGGGGGACTTGAGAGCCTTGGCCAGATTCTGCCCGAACCGGACATCGACGCGACGGTAACCGGAGGTCTCGATGTTCGCCATGTTGCTGGCAATCGCCCGCTGGCGAAGCTCTTCGGCCCGTATGCCTGCCTCGAGCAAGCTCATTACGTTGCCTGACGACGGCATTGTTTGTCCCTTCCACGTTCGTACGAAGTTTCTCTGATCTGGGAGGGACGCTGCAACAACCATGCCAGGAGATCAGCCCCTACGACCGATTCGCCGGCTCCCGTTGTCTCTCCGGGCAAATCAGCGGCGTCGCCCGGGTGTCGCCAAGCATGTCGACAGCGAACCATCTGTGGGAGATGTTGCCGGCGCGTCAGGATTCTATACAGGCGGTCGCAGAATTGGACGCACGATGGCACCCGGATAGTGCGGGGCAAGACGGAAGATCTCTCCGGCCCGGGGAACCTTCTTCCGTGCATCCCATCGCAAATCGCCGGGCGCGGACAACCGGTGGGCACGGCGATTCCTCTAAGTGTCGCAACAATAAGGAGTTACATTCGCAACTCCAGTGTGCGTGGAGACTGGCACGCGAGTTGCTACGATTCCTGAGCTACGTGACAGAAGGGAAACGATATGTCTGCTGCGGCAGTTGCCAGAAGTACAGTGGCTGCAATGATCGAAGGCAAGGCGTCTCCGGCGGGACCGGACAAACCGCCCGCGACGAAATCGTCGCGAGCGTTTGCGCAGATGGTGCTGCTCGTCACGGCCCGTCAGCCGGCAACGGCCGATAATGCCGCGATTGCCACCGCACTCACAAGCGGTCTGCACGCAGGGGCTGGACCAGATCTTGTCAAGGAGCTTTCACTGAAGGCTTGCTCGGCGATGAAGCCCGGCAAGGAGGCATTGGTCAGGTCTGGCCTTGCCGGCGAGGCTGGTGAAGAGGCCTCGTGCCAGCCTGACGTGGTGGCGAAGCGTGGTTCTGCAACAAGACCCCACCGGGAGGCTTCGTCCAAGCCCGATCGTGTTGCGAAGCCCGGCAGATCACAGGAAGAGGGAAGCACACAGAGCTCGGAGGCGTCGATGCAGGCTCTCGGGTGCAGCCCCCTGATCTGTCCGACGCCATCGCGGCTTGGCACGGGACGCATCGATGCCCCGACGGGTCTGGAGACGGCGACCGACGGAGGATCATCGCCCCAACGCAGACCGTCCGTTCTGCCGGTCTCCGGCGGAACGCCGTCTGGGACTGCCGGCTCAATGACGCAGGTCGGGAGCCCCGCGAGACAGATGGGCACTGGACGAATGGCCAACGATTCGACCACCGCGGTTGCCGCGACGGAGGGAGTCGTATCGCCCGACAGCAGGAACGCGCCATCGGGCCGGCACGTTGGCGGTGGAAAAGGCAAGATGGCTGCGACGGTTCGTCCGGGCGCGGTCACCAGTGGTCGCGGCAGCGGTGAGCCTGACAAGAACCCCGTCGCCGGGAAGGAGCACGTCGTCGCGCCGAGGGAAGACGGCGCCACGACGCTTGTTCAGGCAAGCTCGTCAGCGCGTGTGCAACCGGTGGCGGCAACCTCGGATGGTCTCACATCCGGGATCGGACTGCGGCCGCAGCCAAACCTGGGCAGGCGGGACGTGGGGATGAGCGGACCGGCCCTTGGGGCACAGCGCAATTTGCCGCAGAGCCGCGAGGACGCGCATTCTCAGGAACCCGTGAGGTCCGCTGCCTTGGGAGTTGGTGCGCCGACTCGCCGGCTCGCCGGTGAGACATCCGTGCCGGCCGGCGGGAAAGAAGGGACCTTGATGCAATCCGGCGCCGATTCAGCGATGCCGTTGGAGTCGGTGGTGCTCGCGACCGAAGGGTCTGCGGCGGTCTCTGTCGGCGCGTCGGACCGGGCCGATGCGGCCGCGAGCCTTGGCGAAGGGCCTGTCCCCAGGGGAATTGCCCAGAGCGTCGGCGAGCAAATCCAGGACTCCGTGCGCGCTTCCTTGGCTCGCGGGGATCAGCAAGTCGTCATCCGGCTGCATCCGCCCGAGCTCGGCAGCGTCGTGATCCGTTTTGAGCGGCAGAGTGAACAGATCGACGGTGTGCTGGAGGTCAGCCGCACTGAAACCAGGAATGAGGTGGAGCGGGCTCTGCCACATGTGGTGCAAAGCCTGCACGAGCTGGGACTCCATATCCGAAAGCTCGAAGTGACGCTCTCCGATCCGCCGCAGGGGGATTCGCTCAAACAGCAACTACAGCAGGATGCGTGGGCCGAGCAGCGAAACCCCGGTCGATCTCCCAGCCAGGCGCAGCATCCCACCTTCGAATCTCGAATCTCGAGTCCGGAGTCCGCCGCCTCTCTCGACACACCCGCCGGGCGAATCAACTTGCTCGTGTAGGCCGGCCTACACGGGGGCTGCCATCTCACAATTCGAATATCGAGAATCGAGATTGCCTGCCGTCGAGGCGGGATCGATCTTGCGCGTGTACCATTTGCGGCGTGCGATTTCAATGGAACGGAGGAAGGCGTGCTTGAAGCGGGTCAGCGAGAACCGCTCCGCCACGGTCTTTCGGGCCTGTTGTCCCATCAGTCTGGCCAGGCTGGGATCCTCCAGGAGCATCCGAGCGTAGCTTCTCAGCTTCTGAGGGTCATCGCTGAGAAATCCGCAGACTCCGTGTCTGATGGGCGAGGTGGGATGGCAATTTCCAATGACGGGCAGTCCGGCGGCCATGGCCTCAGCACTGGCCATGTTGTGGCCGGCCTCGAGCGTTGGATCGGCGGTGTGAATGTAGAACCGGTGTGCCTGGAGGATCATCTTGAGATGGTCCCAATCCCGGGCGGCCTGCACGCCGGGCCGATCCGGGTTGTGCCCGACCAACGTGACCGGAAGGCCTGTGAATGCCTGTTCGTGCAAGTCCCACAGCAAGATCTTGCGTCGGCTGCTGACGAAATTGCAGATCCGTAGGCCCGCCGCCATGTCCCCCCGATGGGGCAGGTACTCACTCACGTCGATGCCGAAATGCACGATGTCGTCCGTGAACCCCCAGGACTCCCCCTTGAACATGGACGTGGCGACGACGTGACCGCCGACCAACTCGACGTAGTAGTGGAGCATGTCCTTCATCTTCTGCGGGTCGATGGTGGACTGCTCCTCTCGAAGTCGGCCCTCCAGCGTATGGTGCAGCACGAGCAGGCGTGGCTCCGGGCGCAGTCGCACGTCGAGCAGGTCGGTCGTGTTGTGCGTGATGATGCAGTAGTAGTCTTTGGAGGACTGGATCGCTTGCGACAGGGTGATCAGACGTGCATGAGCCGGCAAAGGACGCATGCAGTAATCCCAGCCCTTGTTGTACTTGCCCTTGAGGCCGACGACGATGTCGAGCGCGTAGCCGAGCACGCCGAGCTGGTAAACCCACGGCTCATGGCAGTTGAAAACCAGGAGCGTTCTTTCTGCACTCGCGTCGCTGTGCCTGTTCATATGCCTTCTCACCTCCGGGGCTTCGCCGTCGATCCGGCACAGCCTCGTGACTGTCCGTCGCAGTCAGGACATTGCTGACTGGACTGGTCCTGGCGCGGAGATTATCGACGCGCGACCGGATTTCTCATGAGAAAAAGACGTCGCTGCACCCGGCGCACAGGCCATCCTTGGATTGAGAACGTGCGTGGAATGATCCTCGCGAGTGACCGGAATTCGGGTATGCGTCCCGGGATTCTTCCCAGAATCCTTCAAATTGCTGAACCGGACATCTCTGCGGTGCCAGTGCCGCCCTCCCGGGTATTAGAGGGCACACCGCGTTGGACGGGCACGATCAGGCGGCGCCGCCTCAAGTCGGCCAGATTTCCCTCGATAATCAGGTTAAGAGTTTGAACGCGTTCTGCAGGCAACATGGAGACAAAGCGCCTAAGCAGGGGGCCAAATAGGGGTCTTTATTTAAGGAGCTGAGCAAATGTTAGCAATCAAGAACAACATGATGGCAGCCAATGCGGCTCGCTACCTGGGGCGAAGCTACGATGCATTGGCCAGTTCGGTCGAGAGGCTGTCGTCAGGTCTTCGCATCAACAGTGCGAAGGATGACGCGGCGGGCATGGCCGTTCGCGAATTGATGCGAGCGGACATCGCCGTGCTGGACCAGGGCCAGCGAAACGCCCAGGACGGCGTCAGCATGCTCCAGACGATGGAAGGAGCCATGGCGACCATCGATAACGCGCTGGTCCGTATGAAGCAGTTGGCAGAGCAGGCATCCACGGGTTCGTACTCTTCCGCTCAGCGAGAGATTATGAACAGCGAGTTCGTCGAAATGGCCAACGAAATCGAGCGTATCGCCAATACGACGAATTTCAACGGCATCGCCATGCTCAACAATGAGGATGCCGTTTCCATCCGGTTTGGCACAGCCGATGACGACGCGATCGACATCAACGGCGCCGACATGACCAAGGCAGGTCTGGGCATTGAGACGGGCACCGGTCGGTGGTCCGCGATGACCAGTCAGTACAATCCCATGGCGGACACGAGCACCACGGATGTGGTCACCGTCACCGGCGGCACCAACGACGAGGACGCGGTGCTCAAGATTTCGTTCAACGACACGAGCGATGCCACCCAGAATCAGGAGGCCATATCCGTCAACTTCGCTGTTGGCGGCTACACGCTTCAGGAGGTTGTGGACAAGATCAACGAGGCCTCCTACAACCCGACACAGAAGTACGATGCCGACGGCAATTTCCTGGGTTATGCCGCTGCTTCGATCGTGGAGACTGAGGACGCATCTGGGAACAAGGCGTACAAGCTGAAGATCAGTGCCCGCGACAGCAACATCGACCAGATGGTCATCGGCTTCGATACCACTACGTACGAGGCGGACGGGATCTCCGGCATCTTCGGCGCGGTCACAGACGATGCCGATATCATGGAAGATGTCGCTGACGTCGGTGGGGTAGATACGTTGTCTCTGTTCCAGAAATGGGATCCTGATGCCAATAGCGGCGCTGGCGCCTGGGTTGGCGACGCCGACGGCGGCGCCGATGCCGGCGTCAACATCCTGGACACGGATGCCGCAGAGTCGGCCTTGGCGTCCATCAGCACCGCGATCGGCCTGAAGGACACGGCCCGGGCGGCATTCGGGTACAAGATCAACCGTCTGGAGAGCACTGGAGAGGTGCTTGCGATTCAGACGGAGAACCTGATGACTGCCGAGTCGCGAATCTCGGATGTCGATGTGGCCACGGAAATGGCCCAGTTGACCCGGAACCAGGTGCTGGCACAGGCTGGTACAGCGATGCTGGCCCAGGCCAACTCGATTCCGCAGATGGCACTGACCCTGCTGAGATAATCAGCACGTGGTTGATGCACACTGACAGTGACCAAGGGGGAGATGACTGGGACTACGTCCGTCAGTCATCTCCCCATCCATTACGCTCCATCTTCTCATTTCGAACCTTACGATTCGGGGCTCGAATCGATCCTTGTCCGGGGTGAAGCATGAATGGAATCGAGACATACCAGCAAACGGCCATCGGCACCCAGAGCAAGGGACGGCTCATTGTGATGTTGTACGACGGCGCCATCAAGTTCATGAAGCTGGCGATCCGGGAACTGGAGGCCGGGAACCAGGCGGCCAAGGGCCAGTTCATCAGTCGGGCTCAGGACATCATCAACGAATTGAATGCCGTTCTGGACTTGGAGACCGGCGGCCAGATTGCCTTCAATCTGCGGAAGCTCTACGCTTTCATGAACCGCCGCCTGACGGAGGCCAACAACAAGCGCGACCCCCAGATGATTCGCGAGGTGATCGGCCTGATGGAAGAGCTGAACCAGAGCTGGAAAGCCATCACCGGGTGATTTCGGACTGCGGACGCCGCTGCCGTCCATACGCCCTCTGCAATCCCAAATCCGCCGTCGTCAGAATTCGCGGATCAACCGGATCTGGAAAATGTGGTCATCGTCCTGTCCCCTGTCCCCATCCTCGTAGCGGTAGCCGGTTCTGATCCGCCAGTCCGGAGACGCGAAGCACGTCAGATTGCACTCCACCGTCTTCCTGGTCGGGTGAGCGCGGGCTGATTCGTCGTATATCTGGTGATCGAAGCTGACGTCCACGAGCAGATCGTCCGTGAGATAGTGAGAGAGCTGGACGAACAGGTCCTGCGCGTCCGGTCCCACGTCATGGCCGATCACGCGATCCTCGTAGGCGTACCCGGAGGTATATACGCCGTGCAGGTAAAGGACTCGGTGGGTGGACGCGTATTCGAAACGCACGTCTGTTCTTCCCATTCGCAGGAGATCGTTGAGTTGTAGGCCGAGCAGGTAGCTCCACTTGGCCGGCAATCCGCCGGCCTCATCCTCCCCGGCGGCGTCGCCGTAGAGCTTGAACGACCGCAGCAGCGGATGGCCTCCCAGCGGCACCAGGATCGAAGCGTCCAGCCCGGCGATCTGGTTGTTCTCCGCCTGCTCCGTGCGGGGAACCCACATCTTCGCGTAGTCGAGCACGTCCACGTGCGGCATGCCTCTGCCGCCGTACATGATCACTCGTGACGCACCGATCTCCAGCCAGGGATACGGCCGGGCGTTCACGCGCAGGCCGGTGAGCTGCGTCTTGAGCGGGACGCGATCGTCCCCGAGCTCGGTCAGGAGCCACTGGGCCCGGAACGGGCCGAGCACCTTGAGAATCCACGGAAGCTGTATCGGCCGCGGATTCGTCACCTTGACCATCGTGAGCGGCGCTGCGTTGTTGCTCATCAGGATCGAGCCATGGTGGCCCGGTCCCCACCAGAGCGAGTCCTTGCCCGCCTCGATCTCGATCGGGCCGACCATCGTCTTGGCGTATCCTTCGATCAGATCGACACGCGGACTGTCGTCGTCGGCGGCAATGGACTCGGGATGCAGGTAGAAGGCGAAACGGTTGAACAGCGTGCCCCGGGTGGCGAATCCGGCGCGCCAGTTGGATCCCTGGCGGAACCTGTCGCCCCGGACGTTCTCGATGTCCGGCTCGTTCGCGGAGTACAAGTACTTGACGTACAGGCCCTCCACCGGCTTGATGCAGGTGTCGCCGTACCAGCCGTCGAGCACCCCGATGAGGATCAGCTCGCCGCGGAACTCCCTCTTGAGCCTGTCCACAATGGCCAGCAGGACGCCGGGTGGGTCCTTCTCCTGTCGCAGACGGTACATCGCCTGACCGATGTGTCGAGCCATCTCGATGCGCGAGATCGGTTTTGTCGTCAGCATAGCGCTGTCGATCAGGCCGTAGTTGGCCAGCTTGTCCACCGCATCGTAGCTCCAATGGTCCAGCGGAACATTGGTGGACACCAAGGCAGGGCACGGCGGGGCCAAGACCATCAGTACGAGCAGAGAAGCCACAGTCCTTTGCATACCCCAGTTCGCGAATAGACCACACAGCCATCCATGGCCAGAGGGCCACTATATTCCTCTATCTACCATCGTCAAGCTCGATCCCTTTCATGGATGCAAATTGCTGCGTTGTGGCAGAAAATCAGCAGCTCGTTTGACGCCAGGGGGGCAGCGAGTTCGCGACATTCAGTGGCGTTTACAGACCAAAGGGTGAAGATTTTCGGTGAACCTGTCCGATAAACCAGTGTTGTCCGCATGGATGGTTTCCAGGCCTGGGGGGCGACTCTCGTCACCCACAGGGACGGAGTCCCGACTTGCGAAGCGGCGCCCTTACGCATGGCGTGAGCGGATCCGAGGCGATCACGACGAGGGTACCATGAAGGTAGTCATTCTTGCAGGAGGTATGGGCAGCCGCCTGGCCGAGGAGACGGAGATCCGACCGAAGCCCATGGTGGAGATCGGCGGCCGGCCGATCCTCTGGCACATCATGAAGCACTACGCCCACTACGGGCACAAGGACTTCTATGTCGCCCTGGGTTACAAAGGGGAGGTGGTCAAGCGCTACTTCATGGACTATGCGGCCTTCAGCACCGGGCTGACCGTGGACTTGTCCACCGGACGAATGCAGATGCACGCTGGCAGCACGGAGGATTGGAAGGTCCATCTCATTGACACCGGCCTGAACACCAATACGGGCGGCCGGCTCAAGCGACTGCAATCCTGGCTGCACGACGACACGTTCCTGGCCACGTACGGCGACGGGGTGAGCGATATCGATCTCGATAGGCTCGTGCGTTTCCACCAGGCCCAGAGGCGCGTGGCGACGGTCACCGCGGTGCGCCCGCCGGCCCGGTATGGGAGCATCCTCTTCGACGGCGACCTGGTGCAGGTCTTCAGCGAGAAGCCGCAGGTGGGGGAAGGCTGGATCAGCGGCGGTTTTTTCGTCTTTGAGCCGGGCATCTTCGAGTATCTCAAGGACGATGCCAGCAGCCTGGAGGCGCACGGGCTGGAGCAGCTCGCCGCCGCACGCCAGTTGGCCGCGTACCGGCACTACGATTTCTGGCAGTGCATGGATACCATCCGCGAGAAGAAGCTGCTCGAGACCCTCTGGCAAACGGGGCAAGCGAGTTGGAAGGTGTGGGATTGAACAGCGGATTCTGGTTGGATCGTCCCGTGCTGGTGACCGGCGCCACCGGACTGGTCGGGGCGTGGCTCGTCCGCCGGCTCAAGGAGGCCGGCGCCGACGTCGTCGCGCTCGTGCGCGACTGGGTGCCCCAGTCCGAGTTAGCGCGCTGCCGCCTGATCGAGCAGATACGAGTCGTTCGCGGCGACGTGCGCGACCAGGCGCTGCTGGAGCGTGCGCTGGGCGAGTACGAGGTCGATACCGTCGTGCACCTGGCGGCGCAAACGATTGTCAGTATTGCCAATCGCAATCCCGTGGGGACCTTCGAGTCGAACATCCAGGGCACCTGGGCACTGCTGGAGGCGTGCCGGCGAAGCCCGACGGTCAAGCAGATCGTGGTCGCATCGTCCGATAAAGCGTATGGAGAGCACACAGATTTGCCGTATCACGAGGACACGCCGCTGCAAGGCCGGCATCCCTATGACGTGAGCAAATCCTGCGCGGACCTGATCGCTCTGACGTACGCCCACTCCTTCTCGCTGCCGGTGGTCATCACTCGCTGCGGGAACTTCTATGGCGGCGGCGACTTGAACTGGAACCGGATCGTGCCGGGCACGATTCGCTCGGTTCTGCGCGGCCAGCGCCCCGTGATTCGCTCCGACGGCACGTATATTCGGGACTACTTCTACGTGGAGGACGGGGCGGCCGCCTATATGCTTCTGGCGGAGCGACTGGCGGTCCAGCCGCAACTGCGCGGACAGGCCTTCAACTTCTCCAACGAGTTGCAGGTTACCGTGCTGGAGCTGGTCGAGCGAATCCTC
>JAFGJR010000109.1 GCA_016928975.1 Sedimentisphaerales bacterium
GCTTCAAGTCGTCGGTAATCCGGCCCTGATGCTGTGCAGAAAGGTCCGTGTGCGTCCCGGAGCGAATCAGGAGTACCAAGACATGACAAAGTATTCCTTGGCTGTGACAATCCTCGTGACCTTCTCTCTTGTCATGGGTCAGAGTCCGAAGAAACGAGACCTGCGCGAGCAGTACGGCACTCGCAGTTCGGAGGCGGCGCGATTCCTCTCCGAAGCGATCGACCTTTCGCAAAAGAAGCAGCATGTGCAAGCCCTGGCAGCCGCAGAGAAGGCGATCCGCGCGGACCGGCAGTGTTCATTGGCGCTTTACTGGAGAGCTCTCATTCTGTTCGACCTGGGCCGGATCGACCAAGCCATTGAAGCATACGAAGAACTGGTCGATATGGAGGGCAACTCGGATGTACAGGTTTCCGCCGCCACCGACCTTGGCTTGACCTACGCCAAGCTGCAGAAACACGATGAGGCCCTGCGGGCGTTTTCTCGAGCGATCCTTGTTGATCCCACGGACCGGTTCGGTCAGTTGTGGAAGGCGTACCGGAATATGGCGATCGTGCTTGCCAAGCAGGGGCAGTACCTGTCGGCGGTAATCGCCGCGGACCTGGGCCGGGAGGCTGATCCAAGTCACGTCGAACAGCAAATGGTGGATCAGTTCATGGCCTCCGCCCAGGAACACCACTCCGATGCGGCTCGGGTGCTCTTCCTGGAGGAGACGCCTGTCAAGGTCCTGCCGCGCCAGAAGACCAACCGACTGGAAGCGATTCCGGTCCAGGGTGATCCGATCAAGACGAGGATCACGAACCTTCTATCGGATGATCGCAGCTTGTACCTGGTTGCGCTTGAAAACCACGCCGCCTACTACTATCTCATCGACGCCGGCGCTACTCCAATCCGCGTAAGGCAGATCGCGATGCCCGATCCTGTCCTTTGTGGGCATATCGTGCAGGGCAAGCTCTATCTCGTGGTCGCGGGACAAACCGTCACGCTCTGCCAAGTGGACATGCCGACGGGCAAGGTTCTGGTTTCACGTCCGCTGGGGGCGGCCGGTGCCACGTCCCTGGTCGTCTACCCTTCCCGGAACGTGGCATTTTTTGCATTCGATCGCAAGGTTTACCGTCTAGACCTGGCTTCCGGCAAGGCTGTCGCCACCCGAGAAGCGGCGACTCACATCGCTCCCGATCGCCGGGAGGAAGTCCTATACGCACTCTTGCGAAACGAATCGCAAACGCCGACGCACCAGCACATCATCGTGGATGGGCATCTGGTGACGCTCTACCCGATTCAGACGGGCGATTACGATTGGAGCCAGACTCACCTGATCAAGTATCGGCTTGTCGGGCACGATCTGGTTTTGGAGAGCCTACGATTGAATGCCGCCTCGAACTCCTGGAGGATGTTATCCTCGGGAGACGGCACGTCCATCGGACTCATCGGCGGAGGCGGCTGGAGACCGGAGAAGTACAGCGGAGCCCACGGGTATGGGGTCGCCCTGTTCGAGGGCCAGGATCTGCGTAATCTGAGAGGGTTCTTTCCGACAGAGGCTCATCCGGGCGCCGGGGCTATCAACCCCGTGACCGGCCAAGTCGCGCTCCTCTCGTCGAAGACCATCCGCGTGTTCGACACTGCCAACAGCGGCAAGTACGACACGATCCAAAGCGACGAAGGGATCAACGAGATGGCCTGGAGCGGCGACGGCCGCTTCTTGATTGCCGCGACGACAAAGCCCCTTTTCGTCGCCTACTCCAACGAACTCGGAGCAGATGAACGCGCGCGGTCAGCGACCTGGTGGAATAAGCTGGCGCCGGCAGCGGCGCGGCCCACGCCGGCGGCACGACCGGTTTCTGTCGGTTCTGTGCAGCCTCTGCCGGCATTGAAGAATCTCCGACTCACTGGTTCCAAGCAAGCAGTTGCCGACGCCGTGAACAGGGCGTTGCAAGCCCGCCGCCAAGTGCGACCCGTCGACTGGGCAGCATACGAACCGTATCAGAAAGACGAACAAGCCCTCAAGGATCTCCGTGCGATAGCGGAAGCGTCAGGCAAAGAACTCGGAGACGGTGTCCGCATTTACCGACTGACCGATTTGAGGAAGAAGTTTCCCAAGAACGTTGCCGTACAACTGCATTTGGCGGAGTCTCTGGCGGCTGGTGGCCAGTGGCAAGAGGCAGAGCCGCATTTCCGCCAAGTCTTGTCATCGGATCTGGGACGTACGGATTTATCAACCCGCGCCCTGATAGGCCTTGCGAGAATGTATCTCGCACAGAAGAAAGAACTCGAGGCGGCGGAAACCCTCGCCACGTGCCTGCTGGTTGATCTCGGCAATCAGGAGGCAATCGATATGATCGCCCCAGTCCTGGAGAACCAGGGCCTTAAGGCGCTGGCGGCTCAACTAGGCCGGGAAGCAAACCAGAACCGATCAGCTTTCAGCCTCCGTGCTATTCCGCTGCCGCCGCCACCCGCTGGCGCCGAGTACCTTTCCACGCAACAAATCTATGATCTGTCGGTCAGCTCCGTCGTGCTCGTGCAAAGAGGTGAGAGTGTCGGGGCCGGCGTGTGCGTCGGCAAACCCGGGTTGGTGCTGACCAACAAGCACGTGGTCGAGGGCCAAGGCGATGTCTTCGTTACGCCGTTTGTTGTGCGCGGTGGGCATCTGGCGAGGCTTCCACGAGTCCCGGCCCAGGTGACGTTCGAGGCTGAGGATGCAGATCTCGCTGTGTTGACGCTCCAGAGTGGTGCTGATCTGCTCAGACCCTTGTACGTGGCGACCGGCGTTCCTCGGCCCGGCGAGGAGGTCTACGCGCTCGGACATCCCGGCTCGGCCCGCCAAACACTCGAAATGACAATCACAAACGGGATCGTGAGCAGCGCGGATCGCCGGGTGGGCGATGCCAAGTATCTTCAGCACACGGCGGCCGTCAGTCCCGGCAACTCGGGCGGCCCCTTGTTGAACAGGAAAGGAGAAGTGCTCGGGGTAAACACACTTGGGTCAAACCTGCCCGGTGTGGGATTCGCGATTCCAGCTCAGGCAATTCGAGAAAAGCTGGCTGGAGAGTGATGAGCAGAAGATGTCATGAGGAATTGTCAGACCGTAAAACGGACCGGACCGTTTCCCGGACCCGGATTATCTGTCGCCCCAAAGGAACGCCAGGAAACCCACCACCGGGGCCGCATCTGACACCTCGTCCGTCAGCGTTTTGCTGGTGCGGATGCCCAGGTAGCGCCGACGCCCTCGTCGGCGATTCTGTCTGCAACCCATGAGCCGACGAGAGCGTCGGCCCTACAAGCGGATGCCGTCGGCGTTGTGGGTGTAGCCGATCGTCTTCTTGGTGCCCTGATCGATGCGGATGACCGCCTGGCGCAGGTGGGGCGGCGGTCAAAGGGCCCACCATTGACTCGGCGATCATTTTTGCCAGTCTTAGGGCATGAGGAATCCCGAGAATCGCCCTCCTATCTTGATCCTGGGCATCGGCAACATCCTTCTGTGCGACGAGGGGGTTGGTGTGCGAGTGGTCCAGGCCATGCGCGAGATGGCCCTGCCACCTGGCGTGGAGGTGGCTGACGGCGGCACGGCCGGGGCGGATCTGCTGGACATCATCAGCGACCGGCGCAAGGTCATCATCATCGACGCCATGGACGCAGGCGCAGAGCCGGGAACGATCCGCCATCTTCGGGTCGAGGAGCTGGCCGGCGGGACGGGTACAAGGATCTCACTCCACGAAATTGGGTTAATGGAAACACTTGCTATGGCGCGACACCTAAATTCAGCACCTATTGAAGTGTCTATCCTGGGCGTCCAGCCGAAGGAAGTCCGCCCGGGGGACAAACTGACTGAGGAGCTCACCGCCGTCGTTCCCCGTGTTGTCCGGATGATCCTCGACGAACTAGGCGAGCAAATGCCGTAGCGCAAGCATTCTACACCCGGCTCTCCCCCACCTTCCGGTCAACTCATCTTCCTCGGCGCCCAATACCCCGACTTCCAAACACAGAACCCTGTCCGCCGAATCCGCAACCGGTCGCGGCCATCTCAAGATCGAGCTTCAGATAAATATCAGCAAATATTGAAATGACAAGACACTTGTTGCTATGATATAATTCACCGACGAGTAGATACTTCGCGACGGGCCGTCAGGAGTTCCTGCCCCCCGGCTTGTCCGAGCAGCCGCACGAGGTTGGACGACCAACCCAACAAACGGTACCTCCCACGGAGGTGTTTGTGCCCAAAGTTCTCCTGATAAACCGAGACAAGGCCACTCTGGGGCTCTTGGAAGCCATGTTTCGGCCTCGTTTCGAAGTCAAGAAGACCAGCGAAGTGACCGCAGGGGCCTCGCTCCTGACCAAGAGCCGGCCCGATCTGGTCGTGGTCGGACACGAAGCCAAGGGCGAAGATGGGGTCCGCCTGGCGACCTGGATGCGAGACAATGGCGTTCAGTTGCCTGTCGTGGCGGTTCTCGGACCCAGGACCGACCCTGTCCAGCCAAAGCTGCTCAAGCTGGGCGTTCGGGCGTTCGTCGAGCACCCCATCACTCAGGAACGCGTCCAGGACGCGATCAATGCGGCTGTTCGGTTCCACAAATCCCGCCAGGCTGGGCCGCCTCCCCTGACGGTGGAGGAACTGCGGTCGAACCTTTCCCAACTGGAGAACCGCCTCAACAGTACCATGAAATGCTTTGCCGGGATGAACAAGGTCTTCATCCTGTCGCAGATCGGCAGCACGTCGCGCCCCCGAATCAGCCTCAAGTGCCCACTTCGGCCCGATTACGGGCTGCCGGCCAACGTCTACTACGAATTCATCCGCGACGTCTGCTGTGGGGACCCGAACAAGTGCGAGGCCTATTACGCCTTCCAATCAGCGCGAGAATCGGCCTAGGAGAATGGAAAAGCAGATTTTATAGGACGTTTCGGCGCCTGACAGCCCAGGCGCCGCAGGGGTCCCCAACGGCCCCTGCCCGCCCCGGCGTAGCCTCGGCAAAACCGGGTCTGCCAACGTCTTCCGTCTCTCAGGTCTGCACTGGCGGGCAAGCCGCCAGTGGCACCCACAGAGCATGCCCGCCGAATCTGTCACAGCCCCGGCGTTCCGGCCAAGGCGGTCGGCCGCCTTGACAGTCCCTGTCGGGGCGGGTACCTTTCAGTGCTTGCGCGAGAGGCTTGCAGCAGCGGCCGCACAGATCGTTGGCCGGGGGTGCAAGCCTCTCTTTGGTAATCAGCGGATGACCCCCGACGGCACGTGACGCCCGGCGGGCGATCGTGTGAGAGCGTCAGAATTGTAAAAGCTTACCGGAAAGAGACATGCTACCTGCAAGAAAAGTATCCAAGGCCCGGAAGCGCAAGCGGCGCGCCCACCATGCGCTGAGCCGGCCCAACCTCGTCCC
>JAFGJR010000110.1 GCA_016928975.1 Sedimentisphaerales bacterium
AAGTCAGGTTTCGACCCGTGTTTCTGGGGCAAAACCAGGGATCAGGTCGGCCGAGCCGGACTTTTGTCGTGGGCGTCTTGTTTCGCACAGTGGTCAGCTCCCGTGTAGCCAAGCCGCCCTCGGCTGGGATCACCCCCGGGGGCGGGGGTGCTACCTGACACTCCCTCCAGATTGGCTTTGTTTCGCATGCCGACATGACCGGTCTTTCCGCCATAACCTCTTTTTGCGGCGGTACTTATCCATCCTGTCCCCTCCCGGCGATTGGCTTTGTTCTGCATGATCGGCCCTCGACTTTCGGGCAACAGACTCTCGGATTACCTTTGTCTTGCACAGTCACCCGAGGACTGCCGGCCGACGGGGGTGAATTGGCTTTGTTTCGTACATCGGCCGGTCCTTGTGACTGTGACCTCTCGTCCTTCCATCCGCACTCCGCACTCCCCAATCCGCGATCCGATCCGTTGGCTTTGTTTGACACGGTGGGGGCTGTTCATGGCGATGCCTTGAGGAGACGCAAGATGTTGCGTCTCTACACGTGCCGTTGCGGGCACAGGGTACGTCTGACGTCTCCGGACGCCATCTCCAGTTCGCAGTTCCGTTATATGGGGATCATACAGGCAACGCTGTCTCCTGTCAAGAGAAATCCGGACAGACGCGCAGTATCATTTGCGGATGCCCGCCCGACGCGAAGCCTTGTGGGAAGCGGGGCGAGGGAGCAATCTCAACTCTCAGCGCAGGAGGTTGCTCCGCCCTGCTCAATGACATGCGGCACAGCGTTCTCCAACGACCTTGCGTTTGCCCTGATGTGCTCTACACATCTCTCCGCCGGCGGACGGTGTGAGCAGACCGACGGAAATCCCTGCTATGCGCCAGGGGATGGCGGGGCGGCCTGCCAGTTGTTCGGGTCGTTGCCGTAGCGGGTCGGGTCGATGCGGGTTACGGAGAGGGCTTCACCGTCGGCGTTTGTGGGCCAGGAATCGAAGCCGAGCCAGCCGTACCGGCAGGCAACGGTGTCGTAAGTGACGAATCCCTGTCTCAGCGATAGAGCCATGATGTGGTAGCCAAACCATGTCACATGGGCGTTGACGTGGACGATTTCTACGCCGGGTGGAATGATCGAACCATAGGCCGCCTGCACAAGGTCCGGACTATCGGCGAGCAGTATCCGACTCTGGGCAGGCACCGTGACCGGGTCCTGCGTGAAAACCGGGTCGGCGACGTCGCCGACCGGGATCGACACCTGTGCCGAGGCGTTGCTGCTATTGTACAGCTCCACGTACGCCAGGATGCGGCCGCGGGAGTCGTGGGAATACAGAATCTCGCTGATGACGACGGGACCGACCCACGGGTGGGCGTTGGCCGCACCGGGCGTGGGCACGCTCAGCCGGACGAAGTCCGTCGTGCCGTCGCTGGTGGTGTATCGGCCGAGCGTGTCGCTGGCGCCGATCCGGGTGAAATTCTCCAGGGCCTGCTCCTGCCGCAGACCGGTCGGAAAGCCGCCGTAGCCCGACCGGAGGTGCAGGATATCGCCCTCCCAATTCAGGGCAAAAGGAGTATGGCAGCCGGGATCAGCCTGGTTGCGGAAATGTTGGCCCTCATGAAGTACGAGGTATCCGTGCGCCTCGATGACGGTGCCTGCGGCGAGCTCGTAAACCCCCGCATCCACCTCGTCACTGAGCAGCCATCCGTCGAGGTGAACGCTGCGGTCCGTGAGATTGTGCAGTTCGACCCAATCCTCGGGCCCTTCCGGCGACCGGGTCCGCGCTTCATTGATGACGATGACCTGCTCCTCCAACTGCGGCTGGGCGGGTGTCAGGGTCGCCAGCTCCTCGGGCAGGGCGTATTCGTAGGCTCCCAGGTCCACGAACTTCCCCATGCGTCTTGGATAGCCGTCACAGTCCGTCAGGAAGGGCTCGGACAGAGGCGCATCGAATCCGGCATCGATACAGGGGGAACCGGGCAGGAGCCGGAAGTTGTCGTCGGTTGTCCCCGCGACATTCTCCAGTCCATCCGCGTCCACAAACTGCGGGTCCTGACCGCTGTTGCCCACCCCGCCCCATTGCCCGGTCCAGTTCTGGACGCAGCAGTGGCGGAGTATCGGGGCGGTTGCGCAGATCTGGCTGGTCTCGCTGTCTCCGGTCTCGTCCCGATTGGCCCAGAGGATGCAGTTGAGCAGGTTGGGACCGTCCCGGTCGTCACAGTAGACGGCGCCGCCCTCCAGTCCGGCGCTGTTTCCCACCAGCGTGCAGTTGAGCAGTGTGGGTGACCCATCCGTCTGTGTGCAGTAGAGCGCGCCGCCGTAGTTGTGGGCCGAGTTGCCCGTGAAGACGCAATTGACGATGGCCGCGGCGTTCTCGCGGTTGTAGATCGCTCCGCCGTGACCGCGGGCCCGATTGCCGGCGAAGACGCAGGACACGATCCTCGGACTGCTTCCCGACCGGCTGAAGATGGCGCCGCCGTTGTCATCCGACTGGTTCCGCTCGAACGTGCAGGCGACGATGATGGGGTGGCTCGCCTCATAGTTGGCGATGGCGCCGCCGTCATCCTGGCAGGAGTTGTTCACGAAGCGGCATTCGGTAATCACGGGGCTGCTTCCCGCGAGGTTCAGGATGGCGCCGGCGTCCAGGCTGGAGGAGTTGTTCTCGAAGGTGCACCCACGGATGAGGGGAGCGCATCGTGCATGGCAGGCGATGACTGCCCCATCCGCTCCGGAGAAGTTCCGAAAAGTGCAGTTCAGGAGAGTGGGCCCGCATTGTCCGAGACGCAGAAGCGACTCCCCGGGTCGTACCGACCCTTGAAAGACACACTCCTCGAAGGTCAGATCGTCTACGGAAAGAACCATCTGGCCGCTGTTCAGGATCGTGAGGCCCTTGACGGCGCCCTTGATATCCCCCCCGGTGAAGGCCAGGTTCCCGCAATCCACGATGCAATGGGCCGGCCCGTTCAGACTGCACAGGGTGATAGTCCGACGGTGAAAGAAGAGGGAGACATTTCCCTCGCCGCTGTAGGTGCCATCGACGAGTTGGACGGTGTCGCCGCTCACGGCGGCGTCGAGAGCCTCCTGGATCGTCCTGAATCCGCTGCCTTGGGGATCCACCGTGAGAATGGCCGATTCTGCCGGGATAGCCCAGCTCATCGCACACACCAGGAACGCACCCACCGTCAGTCTGCCATTGATCGCTCGCATGTCCAGTCCTCCTACAGAATGCCTGCCGGCGGAAGCGGGAGCGATACATCGGCGTGAATCCACGCGATGTGGGGTTCTCCCACTTGCGGCTACGCGCCATAATACGAGACATCCTATCATATTTGACAAGGAGACGCAAGATCCATGCAAATGTTACAGAAAACAGGGATATTCATTGTCTCTTGCTTCGAGGGCGCCCGGTGGCTATATGTGGGGGTGGTTATGACCTATTTGGCGGTGCCCATTTCGGCAGAGAACGTGGAGGCGGCCGGGCGGCAGATTCAGACGGCTCTGGCGGCTGGGGCGGAGATGATCGAGCTGCGCACGGATTATCTCCAGCAACTCAATGGGGATTCGGTGAGGAGCTTGATCTCGCGGGTCACGGAGTCAGGCGGAGGTCGCGTGCCGGTAATTGTGACCTGTCGCGACCCGAAGGAGGGCGGGGCCAAGACCTATCCTGAGGAAGTGCGATTGAACATTCTGACCGCAGCTCTTGAGGCGGGGGTGGACTACATCGATTTCGAGTACGCCAACTACGTCCGCTGGGGGAATGCGGAGAAGCTCAATGCGGCCCTCTCCAGCCGGCCGCAGAGCCGGCTCATTCTCTCGGCACATGACTTCGAGGGCCCGTTCGCGAACCTTCATCAACTGTACCGCGACATCGTGAAGGCCTGTCCCGCGGCGATCCCCAAGCTCGTCTACACCGCGAATCACATCAATGAATGCTTCGACGCCTTCGGTCTGCTTCACGAGACAGATGTGGCGCGCCCGCCCTCGGGTGTGAGGAACCCCAGCCGGGGGCGGCTGGGCTACATGGAGATTCCTGATCGTATCGTGCTGTGCATGGGCGGGGCAGGCTTGATCAGCCGCATCCTTGCCGCCAAGTTTGGGGCCTTTGCGACCTTTGCGAGCATCGACGAGCAGGCCGCAACGGCGCCGGGGCAGTTGACGGTTGCCGCGTTCAAGGGGCTCTATCGGTACGACAGTGTCAACGCCGACACCGAGCTGTTCGGCGTGATCGGCGACCCGGTCGGCCACTCGCTCAGTCCCGCGATTCACAACGCCTGCTTTGCCGAGCAGGATGTGAACAAGCTCTACCTGCCGTTGCATGTGCAGGGCGGCGGCGAACAGCTCGACGCGTTTCTCGATGCTATCATGGCCCGGCCCTGGCTCGGTTTTCGCGGCTTCAGCGTGACGATCCCGCACAAGCACAGTCTCCTCAGATACGTGCACGGCAAGGGTGGCTATGTCGAGCCGCTCGCTGACAAGATCGGTGCCGCCAACACGCTGATCGTATCGCTTTCATTGTGGCGAGGGCGTCCCGCCCTTGCGTCGCGAGGCCATCTTGGCCTCGCCCCCTCATGTCAGGATGCTCCCGATGGGTCAGAAGTGCAAGGGCAAGATGCCCTCGCCACGGCTGGGCTACAGGATCTGGCCGCCTGCAACACGGATTACACCGGTGCCCTCGACGCGATCACCGCCGGCATGGGCATCGAACGCAAGGACCTGCGTGACATGCCTGTCGCAGTGGTCGGCGCAGGCGGCGTCTCGCGGGCGATTGTCGCGGGTTTGAGCGACGCCGGCGCAAGAGTCACGATCTACAACCGCACGGTGGAACGAGCGAAGGAACTTGCCGCTGACTTTGACTGCAAGGCCGCTGGGCTGGACGAGTTGGTACGGTGCGTAGAGACGCAAGATTTTGCGTCTCTACTGGTCAACTGCACCAGCGTGGGGATGCACCCGAACGTGGACGCGACGCCGGTCCCCGCCGAGTGCATCAAGCCGGATATGACGGTCTTCGACACGATCTACAATCCCGCCGAGACACTGCTCTTGAAGCAGGCCAAAGCCAAAGGCGCCAGGACGATCAACGGCATCACGATGTTCGTCAACCAGGCCGCCGCCCAGTTCCAGCTCTTCACCGCCCAGCCCGCCAACACCGACCTGATGCGAAAAGTGGTCTTGGACCGTCTTCAATGCTGACGAAGGCCAAACAAATCGTCATTGACAAGAACATATTCCAAGGAGTCAGGCTGGACGCATTATGTCAGTTCGCGAGAAATCATCTTCTCCTTGTGCCTGATGTTCTGTGCTATGAGTGCCACACCGACCTCGCCCCAAGCCCAGCAAGGACGCTGGCGGACTGCGAGAAGTTGATTCGCTGCGGCGCGTACTACTGTGCCTGCAGCATTGGCTTCATACAAAGCGAAGGTCGTTCTCTCGAGCCATATACATGGTTTCTCGGCGATCTGGAGGTAACACGGCGAGTACGTGAGGGGGTCTCTGGATGGCAGGAGATCGATGCCAAGCAGTTGTTTGAAGGCCGGTCCGCTGCAGCACAGAGAATGCTCGTGGATGCCATACAGAATATATGCCGCAGGGCAAAGCCGCAGTTGCAGGGTTGCATGGGAGAGATCAGACAACTGCCGGCAGACAAAGCGGATCGCTTTAGAGTGTTCCTTCAAAAGGCTGACACTGAGATGCACGATTTCGCAGTAGAATCCACACGGGCCGACTGGGTCCGGAATCGTGACAGGTTCTGCTTATCAACCGAGTGGATGAGCTGGCAGTACTTCAGGCTACTTCGCGCCTGTGCAATGGACTACTCTTGCTGCAGGCTTCTGGGTAGCCCCGTGGGCGAGAGTCGCGCGGAGCACGATTATCACGACTTGGAATACGTTCTGTTGCTCGGTCGGGCGGATGCGATATTAACGGGAGACAAGAGGTTGGTCGAACCGTTGGCCAAAGCGGCGTTTCCGGAGAAGGATGTGTTTTCGAGTCTGGAGGAGGTGCCGGATTCGTATCGGTGCGACTGGGCGAACGGATGAAGAGGGTTGTGTGTGGTTGTAGGGAGCGGGCTACAGGAGTACAATGGCAACAAGTTCAGTCAGTTGTCCGGATGTGGGCGAGCGGTTATGGTCGCGATGAATCAGATCGAGGAGCTTGGATGCCGGATTGGCGAGGAATTCGGCGCGCGGAAGGTTGTTCTATTTGGCTCCTATGCTCGCGGGATGGCCTCCGCTGACTCGGATATCGATCTGCTCGTGGTGGCGGAGACGTCGCTGCCGCCGAATGAGCGATACGGCGCGGTACGGCGCATCGTTGCGGATTGTCCGGCTGCCTTCGATATTATTGTCGAGACACCGGACGAGTACGATCGGTGGCGGTCGGTTGTGAACCATATCGTGTACTTTGCTGACAAGTATGGGCGAGTCCTCTATGAGCGACCAGACTCGTGAAGCTGTTGCCCAGTGGTTGGCCAAGGCCAGAAACGACTGGACGACGGTTGAGATTCTGCTGGCCAGCGGATACGCTCCGGCCGAGACTGTGTGCTTCCACTGCCAGCAGTATGTGGAGAAACTCCTGAACAATGGATCAGAACGCTATCGAGAGGATGATGCTGATTGTCTTACTCGAACCTCTTGTGCCGCCGGACGATTCAGGCGGGGTGGTCGAGGAAGGAACAGTCTGATTCTGCCGTGGACTCTCGGTATCCGGGCAAGTCGGCGGATGGGGACTCCAATGGTCGATGGTCAGGATTCGGCCTCTGGTGCAAGGTGAAGGGCTTGTCCTTATCGGCAATGTGGATGCCTTCGGCGGGATCTTGCTAGGGTCTTGCCCGCCGCCTGGCGGGACGCGGACTTGGGAAATTCCGTCGTAGAGGGATTGACAAGAGCCGGGAAATGACGTAGTGGCAGGGGTCAGACAAGCAAGCCCGTCAGTGAAAGGAGTCGGTCATGAAGGCAAGAATCGAGGATACCTGCACGGCTTGTGGACTGTGCTGCGACACGTGCCCCGAGGTCTTCGAGATGGGCGACGACATGGCTACGGTCATCGCCACTCCGGTGCCGGACGAGTACCGCGAGTTGGTCCAGCAGGCCGCCGATGAGTGTCCCGTCGAGGCGATTGTCATCGAATAGAGACGCGGAGCCGTCTGGCTTCTCTACTGGACTTCTGCAAAATGGACGTTGGGCCTGCTTTGGGAAGGGAGAATCTTGTTCCTCGGTTCTTCCTTCCCAAGCCTCAATCGCCGAATAGACGGGGGCTCATGCCGATTCTCCAAGGAAATCGAAGAACAAGATTTCCTTGAAGAATGTAGGCCCAACGTCCATTTTGCACAAGTCCAGTCTCTACGGCTGTTCCGTCACGCACCTCGGGTCCATGAAGTGCAGCAGGTAGTCCGGCCCGCCTGCCTTGGTGCCGGCGCCCGACATCTTGAATCCGCCGAATGGCTGCACCTTCACCAGGGCTCCGACGTTGCTGCGGTTCAGGTACAGGTTGCCCACGCGAAACTCCCGCACGGCCCGGTCGAGGCGCTCCCGGTTGCCACTGAACACCCCCCCGGTCAAGGCGAATCGCGTGGAATTCGCCCAGTTGAGCGCCTCATCGAAATCCCTGGCACGCAGGATCGACAGCACCGGTCCGAACACTTCCTCCTGAGCCAGGCGATGCTCCGGCGTAATCCCCTCGACGAGGGTCAATGGGACATAGTATCCCTCCGCAGGGACTTCGCTTCGGTACAGAATCGTGCCTTCCTTCCGGGCCAGCTCGACGTACCGCAGGATCGAGCGTTGCGCCTTCTCGTCGATCACCGGTCCCATGTAGTTGCGGGGGTCTTCCGCCGGACCGATCTTGAGCCTCCTGGCCGCCTCCACGAGCGCGGGGACGAACTCGTCGTACACCTTGTCCAGCACGATCAGTCGCGAGCACGCGGAGCACTTCTGGCCCTGGTAGCCGAACGCGGAGTACAGGATGTCCCGAATCGCCATGTCGTGGTCGAATTCCTCATCGACGATGATGGCGTTCTTGCCGCCCATCTCGCAGATCACCTTCTTGACGGAGGTTTGCCCCTCGGCCGTGCGCCCTGCACGCTCGACGATTCGCAGGCCGACGCTCATCGAGCCGGTGAACGCAATGACGCTGACTTTGGGACTGTCCACAAGGTGGTCGCCGATGGCCGAGCTGGGACCGGGCAGGTAGTTGAAGACGCCGTTCGGCAGGCCCACCTCGCGGAAGAGCTCGACCAGGTGGTGTCCCACCACCATGGACTGGCTGGATGGCTTGTATACGACGGGATTGCCCGTCACGATGGCCGCGGCGCACATGCCGCAACTGATGGCGAACGGGAAGTTCCACGGGGCAATGACGACCGTCACGCCCTTGGGCTGATAGAAGCAGTGGTTCGACTCGCTGCCGTAACTGCCCATGTCCAGCGGCACGCCCAGGCGGATCATCTCGCGGGCGTAGTACTCCAGAAAGTCGATTCCCTCCGCCACGTCGTTGTAGGCCTGGCCCCATTGTTTGCCTTCTTCGAGGACTTGCCAGGCGGAATACTCGAAGATCCGCTGGCGGGCAAGGCCGGCCGCCTCGATCAGGAATCTCGCTCGCTCCGTGGGGTCCACGTCGCGCCAGTCCATCAGCGCCCGCTGGGCCGCCGCAAGGGCCTGACCGGCCTGGGCCGTGTCTGCCTGGCAGACTGTGCCGATCACCTCGCTGGGTTTGGCCGGGTTGATGGAGTCCAGCGTCCGACCGGTAGTGACATCGCGGCCGTCGATATACAGGGGATACGTCCGTCCGAGCCGACGGCGCACCTGGGCGATTGCCAGCGGGAACGCCTGGCGGACCCTCGGGTCATCCACTCCTGGAAAGGTCCGCTCGTTTCGGAACGGCCCAAGGCCCGCAACGTTTTGAGGGGCAGCACGGTCTGTGATCATTCTCCAGTCCTTCCTGATCGTGTCGGTTGCCATCGGCGGTCATGGAAACCGACGCGCTGCTGTTCGTCATGTGGTATCGGATGGGTTCAGCCGGCGGAGAGCTCGCGGCTTCGCTCGGCAGCCCGATGCAGCGCCGCCGACACCATCTCGGTGAAGCCGCGGGCGTGAAACACCTTGAAGGCGGCCTCGGTCGTGCCGTTCGGCGTGGCCACTCGTGCGGCGAGCTGCGCCGGCGTGTTGCCCTCGCCGGCGGCCTTCTCCGCCAGCAGGGCGGCGCCTTTGGCCGTCTGGAGCACGAGCTCCTGCGCCTCTTCAGTCGGCAGACCCAGCTCCATCGCGGCGGCGATCATCTGCTGCATGAGCAAGAAGAAGTAAGCGGGGCCGGAGCCGCTGACCGCCGTCACCGCGTCGAGCAGGCCCTCATCGTCCACGGCGACCACCTTGCCGACCGACAGAAGGATGAGCCGGGCCTTCTCGACCTTCGTCCTGGCCTTGTCGTTGGCGAACAGGACGCTGGCGGCCTCGTCCACCCAGGCGGGCATGTTCGGCATGACTCGTACGATGGCCAGATCCCCCAGGATCGAGGAGATCAGCGACGTCTTGATGCCGGCGGCGATGGAAATCACGAGGATGTCCTCGCCGAGGCGCCCTTTGATGCTCTCCAGCGCGTCCTTCATGTTCTGCGGCTTGACGCTGAGCACGAGCGTGTCGATTCTGGAGGCCAGGTCGGCGTTGTCCGCGGCAGTCCGGACGCCGTAATGCTCTCTGAGATACTCCACTCTCTCCGGGCGAATGTCACTGACGTACACCTTGCCCGGCCGGTACACGCCGGCCTTCAGCACGCCGTTGATCAGTGCTTCCGCCATGTTGCCGCTGCCGATGAAGCCAATCGTCTCCACAGATTTCTCCTTGTCCGGCTCTTCAAAACGACTACAATCGGGCTCTTGAATTCCCAGGGCAAACGTATCGTTCTTGCTGGAGAAAATCAATGCAAAAGCAGGTGGAATTCACCGAGGCGGTCAAGACCAAGTATCCCGAGCAGACGATCGTCGCCGTCGCCAAAGACAGCGCAGGCAAAGCCAACCCGATCACGCTGGGCTGGACGATGTTCGCCTCCGGCAGCCCGCCGATGATGGCGATTGCGGTGGCGAAGGGACACTATTCCGTCAAGGCCATCGAGCACTCGAAGTGCTTCACGATCGCGTACCCGTCGGCGGACATGGTGGAGGATGCCTTGTTCTTTGGCTCGCGGTCCGGTCGCGACACGGACAAATTCGCCCAGTCGAAATGCCGGACGGAGCCGGCGAAACAGATCGACTCGGTCCTGCTCCTTGATGCCGTGGCGAACTTCGAGTGCGTCCTGGAGTCGCAAATGGCGGCCGGCGACCATATGATCTACGTGGGCAGAGTCGTCGCCGCCCACGTCAACACGCAGCGGAAGAAGCGTCTGTACACGGTTGCCCCGGGCCACAAGCTCGGCGCGGTGATGCCTTGTGATGATTGAGCCTTATCTCCAGGACCTGGAACGCCGGATCGACTCGCGGGTGGAGGAGTCGCTCTTTCAACAGTGGCGGGCTTTCGCCGGCGGACGGTGCGAGGAGCCGGTCTTCTCGCCACGCAGACCCGCTGGCGTGCCACCGTCGGTCGAATGGCCGCACGTGCTCGTCAACGATGCGCTTGGCGATGTCGACGCCATGGCGTTGCAGCAGTTGGAGATGTGCTCGAAGGCGCTCGCGGAGGGCAGCGGGGCGCTGCTGTCCGTGCGATGCAACTACGGGACCGCGATTCTGCCCTCGCTGTTCGGGGCCGAGCTGTTCCTGATGGACAGAGAGATCGACACGCTTCCCGCCTGCCGGCCGCTCCCGGACGGCTCTGAAACTGTCAAGCGACTCCTGGATCGAGGCGTTCCCGATTCGACCGCAGGCCAGGGCGGTGCCGTATTCGCGATGGGACAGCGCCACAAAGAGCTGTTCAAGGGCTATCCAAACCTGTCGCGTCACGTCCACGTCTATCATCCGGATCTACAGGGTCCAATGAACGTCTGCGAGATGCTCTGGGGCGGCTCGTTCTACGTGGACCTGTACGACAAGCCGGACCTGGTCAAGGATTTCCTCTCGCTCATCACCCAGACGTACGTCCGCTTCATGAGACGGTGGCAGGAGCTTGTCCCGCCTCTCGATGGTTTCGCCGTGCACTGGTCGATGCTGCACCGGGGCTGTATCATGATCCGAAACGACGCGGCGACGAACCTTTCGCCCGCGATGTATGAGCAGTTCATCCGGCCGTGCGATCAGCAGTTGCTCGGTGAATTCGGGGGCGGCGCCATCCACTTCTGCGGCCGGGGCGATCACTTCATCGCCCAGGCCGCCGACCTGGCCGGCGTGCACGCCTTCAACGTCACCCAGCCCCACCTCAACGATGCGGAGACTGTCTTTCTAAACACCGTCGATCGAGGCATCCAGCTCCTCGGCTTCGACCGCCAGGCTGCCGAGCAGGCCCTGCGCCAGGGCCGCGACCTCCACGGCAACGTCCATTGCGGGTAGCCGCATCCGTCATGGTGAAGAACGAGGGTGCATTGCAGCAGTTGCGTGTGGAGAGCCGATGGCATGGAAACAGAGCCAACGTGACTGCAAGGGACTCTCACAGACTGAGACGGGCCATGTCACCCCCGCGAAGGCGGGGGACCGTTCGATACGTGGCTGGATTCCCGCCCCCCGATCGGGTCGAGGACAAGCTTCGCGGGAATGACATCGTCAACATGGATGCGTGGCCCAACCGGTCGTAGCTGAACAATGCTCAGAATATCGCAAATGAGATCGGTCCGGGACGTGGTGACGCGGTTTCGCGAGAACTGGCGGGGGTACGTCCACACCTACCGCATGCTCCTGGCCCTGACCGTCCTGGCGTCGCTGGCGGACATGGCCTCGACGATCTACTTCATGCTCATTCACGGCACCGATGTGGAACAGCACCCGGCGGTCCGCTCGTTTGCGTACGTTCTGGGTCCCATTCTCGGCCCGATCGTCGGCAAGGCCGTCCAGTTCTTCGTGGTCATCGCTCTGACGGTCTTCCTTCGCCGCTGGGCGCTGTACATCTTCCTCACCGTGATCATCCTCTACCTCTGGGCCGCCTGGTACAACATCTGGGGCTACCACCTCTATTATCCCCGCCTGCTCAAACTCCTCGAGTACCTGGCCATCTGAGCTACGTAGTCGCTCGCCGTGCGTACGCTGTCTCGCTCTTTACGATAGCCCTTTTTCCGATTGCCTGTGAGGACAACTGCCGGGATAATCTCTGTAACAGACGCGGAGACCGGCGGTGGCGGGTCTCGCGAAGATGAACGGCTTGGCAAGTTGCGGTGCTCGATGATCAGAGTTGTCGCGCTAATTGTCGGCGTATTCCTAATCGTTGCTGGAGCCGTTGCATGGCTGCTGCTGGATGCCATCTGCGCCGTCGACTCAAGTCCAACGGCTCGCTGTGACCTGGCCGGCGCGGATTCGCAGCCGCAAGAGGCGGTGGGGGTTGGGTTTGTCAGTGGTCCTGAGTCTGGTCGCGTACGGGGGCCTGCACTTCGTGCGCCTCCCCGGGGAATACAACGAGCCGTTCCTGCTGGGCTATCGCGAGTACGCGCGCACCGACATAGACGTTCCGGCCATCCGCGCCTGGCTGGATACTCAGGACCCGAACGCCTATCGGGGCGCGAGAATCGACCTGTACGCCTTGACGGACGAACAGAAAGCGAGCCTGCCGCAAGCCATCACGAGTCTGAAGCCGTACTGGGTCGAGTTCTTCCGAGACGCTCACAACCATTGGGCGATCAGGCTTGACTGGGGACATGTCAATGATGACTGGGGCGTCGAGATTGGACGCCCGGACATGGAGATTCCCCAGACCACGTTGGCAAAGGAAGAGGAGAGATATCGAGAGTTTTCTATCCCCACCCGGCGTCTGCCGCTGCCGCCGGGGGCGTATGTCTGGCTTTGTGGAAATCGGCATGTAAAAGGGCCCCACGTCGGCGCCGAATTGGGACCCACCTATGGCATACTATACACCCTTACGTCACGCCGTC
>JAFGJR010000111.1 GCA_016928975.1 Sedimentisphaerales bacterium
GTTGGTGCGCTGACGTCAGAACCATCAACAATCACCAATATAACGCACGAAGAATCCCCTTTCCTCTAATCGATATCGAGAATCATATGGATAGGGCGCATGAAAAAGGCCGGGCCTGACGACCCGGCCGGCCTCTTTCGCAAGAGGTCAATCATTGTCCGAGCTTGAATTCGTAGGCGTTGGCTTCCGCCTTCGCGGGCTCCTCTTTCTCCGAGCAGCGAAGGGTAAAGTGGTCGTTCGCTTTCTCGTATACGAATGCTTGGCCGCTGAAGGGGTCGGTTGGCGCGTCGGCGGGCAGCACGTCGGGCAGTTGCCCTGTCCGAGCCCGAATGGCGTAGAGTTCCGTCGCCGCTCGCAGGGCGTTGAAGTGGCCCTGTAGCCTTGTGCTCAGCCCGTAGATCCGTGATATGGCTGGCAGCAGAAGGCCGGTGAAGGTGGCATCGGGGTTGGTCTTGGCACTCTCTGTTATCTGGGCGTCGAGTTCGTCGAGCTTTGAGCGCGTCTGCGTGTAGGGCAACTTCGAGTCCAGCACGGCGACGATAGACGAGATCGCGTTCAGCCAGTGGGAACGATTTCTCTGGAAGAAGGCGTCATCGCCGGCGAGGATCCTGGCACATGCCGCGGTAGTGTCCACGTCTTCCTGCGCCATGTCCCTGACTCTATCTTGTGCCTTTTCTTTGCGGATGGAGGCAGCGAGCACCTGGCCTTCTTGGGTGATGACGTATTGCAGCGAAGGAAACGCATCCTGCGTCTGGCTCAACTGCGCCTCGGTCTGATTCAAGGCCCCGACGTCGCGCGATATGCCGATCAGCAGGTTCTGGATCGTGCTGTTCGCCATGGCGCTCATCGCAACTCCCATCAGGTAGGTGACGGCCATCCGATCCGTTTCCTGCAGGGCCATCTTGTGTACCATCATGCAGCGGTCCAGAGCGGTTCGGTAGTCCCCTTGTTCGGCGTACAATCGAGCGTTGGCCGCAACCAGAAACGCGATCCGCTTGATGGAGGACAGGTGTACCAGGGTGAGATCAAGGCCCTGTGAATAGTCGTACCCCCAGTCGCAGCGTGGCAGGTCCGATGCCTTCACCACATATTCGATCACCCGCAGGTTCGCCTCTATGTGTTTGCGGATGGGTTCGTTGGAGGCGATCTTGCCGTCACGGAAATCGGTGAGCATTTGCGCCAGCGTTTCGTCCGGCTGCCCATAGAGCAGACACGCCTGGTAGTAGAGCAGGGCGGCATTATCGGTTTGTGCGTCTGCCGCGCCTGTGCCTGCAAGGAGCAGTGCCACGATGGCTAACGCAACCGTCTTCGCAGGGTGTTTGTACAGGGTTGTCATGGTGATGTCCTTTCCGGGCTCATGTGCCCCTCATTTCTCTGATCAACTGGTCCATGGAGACCCTCTGAGGCTGGATCCGGAGCGTCTGTGCCGCCTGCTCGCATTGTCGTTCGACTTCCGGCAGACCGCCGCGACGACACGCCGCGTTCAGATAGCCCACGGTCAGCAGACTCGCAGGCGATGGTGTCTCAGTATCGGTCGGCTGGCGGACAGGCGGATGACGCGTGAAGCTGACGACTGCCAGAGCCACAATGCAGACCATCGCGGCCGCCGCTATGACTCGCGCAACGGGATCGTGAACCAGACTGCCCCAGAGGCGCCATCGAGCCGGAGTCGATGCATCTTCCCTACCGGCGGCGAGTTCCTTTAGCAGACCATCGAGGACGGCCTTGCTCACCTGGGGCCTTGCGTGAATCCCGGCACGGCCCACAAGCCTTTTGACATCTCTCAACGATCGCATTCTGTCACCTCACCGTTCAGCACCGTTCGCAGCTTCTGCAGGCCGCCGTGGTATCGGCTCAGGGCCGTCTTCAACGGCACGTGCTGGAACTTCGCGATTTCCCGGAACTTCATTCCGCCCTGCAAATGCAGGGTGACGACCTCACGCTGCTCATGCGGAAGCCGGGCCAGTGCACCGGCGACCTGACGCAGCTCCTCACTGCACACCACCCAGCGCTCCGGCGACCACGACGGCGAGGTCAATTCAGCGGCCTCATTCAGCAGGGCGGCCGAATGTGCCACCCGTGTCCGGTTGACGTTGCGGACGCGGTTGGCGACACACGTGGCCAGGTAACCTCTCAAGGAGCCGGTCAGCCGGAACTGCCTGCCCTGGCGGATGAAGGCTGTAAACACATCGTGCACGGCATCTTCCGCCGCCGCCGTGTCATTCGACAGGGAGACCGCCAGCCGCAGCAGGTCGTCCCGGTACTTCTCATAGATCCGGCCCAGTGCCTCGGCACTTCCCCGCCGCAACCTTAAAACCAGTATCCTGTCTTCCAGCACCGGTCCAGCCCTTCAACGGATCGATCCACATCCACCTATACAACACGCCAGGTAGGTGCTTTACCCATTCAAAGACGGTCCTGGGCGGAGAATGTAAATCGGCCATTGCGGGGCGCGGCCGCCTTGAGCAAGTCGTCTTCCAACATATCCGCTCCATGTGTCGCCGTGGAGACGATCATTTTCAGACAATACCACGCTCCTGGGAGCGTTCTGCCGTGGGGCGAGTGTCTTCTTCTCCTGGCGACGCGCATGAAAAGGGCCGAGCCTGGTAGGCCCGGCCCATGTTGACTTCCGGCTCTGCCCGTCAGTTCTCGCGTCCGCTTGCGAAGGCGTTGGGATCGAAAAACGCGGGCGGTTTCTTTTGCGAGTAGTCGAAGACGAAATCGGCGCACTCGTCATTTCTTGGGTCTACGAAGCGCAGCCGGACAGGGAGGCGGCTGGAGCGCAGGGCCCATATCGACAGCCGCTCCGGAGTGGACTTGTGGCTCGCTTCGAAGACGATGGTCTCCTGTGATGCGGGCGTGTCCGCCGTCTCCATGACGCCCATTGTCATCTCTCCCGGATCAATGCGGTTCGTCAACGTGTCCAGAGAGAACCGACCTTGCGGGCAGAGCAGGCCCAAGAACATCTTCGCCGGTCCGGCAGGGTCTACGGGCTTCCTCGTGGACCGGTCAAAGGCGACGACCCCTTCGGTTCTACCCATCATATCGAAGATGTCCGCCTCTCCCGTGACCGGCGTGGCGAAGAGGACTTTGTTACCCTCGTGGGCCCGAACGAGCGGGGCTTCCGATTTCCAGATCTCTATCTTCTGCGCTTGCTCCGAATTCTCGTGGCCCAGGTAGATGGTCAGATGAAAGAACGGCACGGATTCAAATCGTTCGGCGACGTCGGCCCAGGCGACGCCTGACCCGCCGGTACCGAAGATCTCCAGAATCCCCAAACCCACCACGGCGATGATCGCCGCTGCGATTCCCAACTTCACGATGGAAGTCTTCATGATCATTCTCCTTATGACCGGCCGGATCACGGCCGAGTCTTTGTTGGTTGCCTTTTCCTGGGCTGCCAGCACCGCGTCCAACACAGCTCTGTCCATTGTGGGATTCGTGCTGACCGCCGCGCGATCGATGAACGGTCTGACATTATCCTTCGGTCTCATCTTCGAGCTCGCCATTAAAAACTGACCGCAGTCTGTTCATACCATACCGGTATCGGCCCTGGACCGTGTTGATCGATGCGTTCTGGATTTCGGCGATCTGGCGGAATGTCAAGCTGCCCTGCGTATAGAGGTTGACCACCTCTCGCTGCTCGTAGGGTATCCGGGCCATCGCTTCGCTGAGCCGTCGCAGCTCCTCGTTGACAATGGCCCATTGCTCAGGCCTTCTCGACTCACACGCCAGGCTCTCTGCGCCATCAAGGCCGACTGTCTCGTGCCGCGACTCGTCGCGCTTGCGGTTACGGACCCGGTTCGCGACGCAGACGACCAGGTACTTGCGAAGGTCGCCGCGAATGCTGATCCTGGCCGCCGATTGCGCGAGGCTTACGAACACGTCCTGCACGATGTCTTCGGCCGTAGAGACGTCCCTGACCAGCGAGATCGCCAGCTTCAGCAGGTCATTCTTGTACTTCTCGTACATCCGCTGCAGCGCCTCTGGGCTGCCGCGTTTGAATCGCCAGATCAGTAGCCGGTCTTCCACCATCGAACCATCGAATCCCAGAAAGATCTTTCTTCTCTTATAGCACACCAAGACCGGCGGTCTTAGTATTACTGATGATTGATGACGAATCAGATTACGCGATTGACCCTGTCATTCCCGCGAAGGCGGGAATCCAGTGCTTTCCGCGGCTTTCCTGGACCCCCGCCTGCGCGGGGGTGACATTAGCTGCCACGGCGGGCCGATGAGGCTGCCGGCGCGCATAGGAAAGGCCAGGCGGTGGGGCCTGGCCTTGGCTGACGATGGGGTCAGCAGAAGGGGATTAGTCCTTCAGATCGCTCAGCACCCAGCGGTCCGCCTGCTGGGCGACGAGCCCCTGGAGCGTTACGAAGTTCTTCCGCCCGTCTTCCTCATATACGATCCTGCACGGCACCACCATCACTTTGTTCCCCGGCGCGGGCAAGGGAGTCGCCGGCCCGACAAAGACGATCTGCAGGATCTTGACGGTGCGGAGGTGCTCCTTCACATCCGTAGCATCGCCGGGGGAAACCAGTCTGCCCGCTGCTTCGTAATCCCCGGCCTGGAGGGCTTCGAGGAACTGCCGGACGACCGCCGTGGCGACTTGCTCATCGCTCAGTTGCCCCTGGATCAGGCCGGCATTCGTGCTGCCAGGGTCGAGACGCTGCGCGTCGGCCAGTACCTCGTTGCATGAGAAGAGGGACACTTGCCAGCGGCCGGGCTGTCCGTCGACGTCCTGAACGACCGTCACCAGAGTCACGATCTGCTTGCGACCGTCACACTCGGCCTCGTACAGACATTGAACCACGTACCCGGCTCCGTCTTTGTCGATTGGGTCGATCGAGACGATGCGCGCCGGCCGGATGTCATCGAGGTCGGTAAACCGCTGGGGCGGCATGCCCCCGAAGAGCTTTCCCGCCTTGGCGTAATCCCGCTGTGCCCAGGCTTCCATGGCCTGGCGCACGACCTCGACCGCAACCTCCTTCTCGGTCATGTCGCCCTGGGCCATGCCAACCTCCTGTGTCACCTGGTCCATGAGCACGGCGTCTTTCGGGAAATCCGGTACGAAGAGCTTGGGGTCCATCGTCTCGTTGTATTCCAGCACCTCGATGCCCTTGTGGATTCCCTCTCCTCCTTCGGCCCCCCAGTAGTCGTCGACACGCACGACGAACTTCGTGACCGGATCGACCACGAGAACCTGTTTGAGGTCCTTGTTCTTGTGGGTTACGCGGAGGGTCACGCGCTTGGCATAGCGCGAGAGCTCGTCGGTCTCCATGACGGCCTTACCAGCTTCGACCAGCGTGTTAATTTCCTGCACGATGGTCTCCGGGTCGAATCCCTCCAGTCCCTCTATCCCGTGCTCGGTGTTGGGCAGCCACGAATGCTGATGCAGGCCTTGTCTTGCGCCATATCGGTTCAGAATGCCATTTTCCCATATCGTGATCGTCGGGCCCTTAGGAGTTGGATCCTCCTCCTGCCGGAAGCGAATCAGGTTCCCTTGCTTGTCGAACTCGGCCCAGAACTCGTCCTTGCGGCGTTGCTGGAAGTAGGTCTGGATGTGAAACGATCGCTTGCCTTGCATGGCTTCGACGGTCTGCGCGAAGGCATACGCCGCCGGGGCGCTGTTGCACCAAATGCCGATCAATCCCACACCCACGACGACAACAGCCGCCGCTGCGAGAGCCCATTTCAGACTTGGGTTGGTCATGATCATTCTCCTTGTGGCCGGCCCATGCGAAGCCGGTTCAGTCGGTCGTGACTGCTCTTGTTCGTGCATGGCGCGAGCCAGAAGCTGGTCCCGCCGCGGCGGGCCGAAGGTGAAGTTCAGCTTCCTTCGGATCGTCTCTTCTATGGCCTTCCTCGATCTCATGGTTCCACCTCGCCATTCAACATCGCCCGCATTCGGTCCAGGCCGTAGCGATACCGGCCCAGGACCGTGCTCGTGGAGGTTTGCTGCAACCGCGCGATGTCCCGGAACTTCATGTTCGCCTTGAGCCGCAACAGCACGACTTCTCGTTGCTCCGGGGGAAGCTCAGCGATAGCGCCGCTCAGCCGGGCGGTGTCCTCCGCAAGCATCGCTGCTTGCTCGGGTCCCGCCGATTCGCACGCAGGCTCCACCGGTTCAGGAGCGAGTTGCCGTGCGCGGCGCCTGTGGTGGTCGCGCACGCGGTTCAGGACGCCGGTCATCAGATAGCTGCGAAGACTCCCGAATGAGTTGAGACCCCCGGCCGACCGGGCGAAGGACAGAAACACATCCTGCACCACGTCCTCGGCGGCGGCCCGGTTGTTCAGCAGGCCCAGCGCTAAGGTCAGCATCGAGTCGATGTATTTCTCGTACACCTGCGCCAGAGCCTCTTTGCTGCCGCGCCGGAGCTTCCACTTGAGCAGTTCATCTTCCAGCATTCGTTGTCCGCTCACGCCGTTTCAAGAATGACCATTCTCATATCGTAGCACGTTGCGGCGGGGCGATTATTATGGATATTGCTGGCGGGCGCAGGAAAAAGGCCGAGCCCATCGGCCCGGTCCGTGTGAAGGTCGTTCTGTGTAGGTAGTCGTCTGCTACTACAAGGGCTCGTAGTCGGCGGGGATTTCAGGCTCGACACCCTCGGCCGACAGGTCCACGTTCCACCGGAACTGGTCCATCGTGCCCGTATGACGGATGCCCCCCTTAACAGCCTCGATTTCCACGAGGACGGGGTAGCCGGTCTCGACGGCGACCCATACCCGGCCTGTACCGCCGTCCGGGCCCGTCGCTTCGATGCCCTCACAGAGCACGCCGTCGATTGTCTTCTGGCCCAACGAATGGTGTTCGAGAGATAGGCCGAGGTTGAGCAGGCCCTGGGGATCGCTCCAACCCTTGTCAGCACGCGCCATCTGGTCGCTCATTGTCTCCTTGCTGTACCTTTTGGCATCATGGAGCACCCCTGTCGTGGTTTTCGCATCGTAATTCAGGTAGATCGTACGATGTGTCTGACCCCCTCGATAGATGTCCATGCGCGAGACCGCCGCAGAACGCCAGAAGATCCTATAGCCATTGGGCCAGTCGTCATTCGGATCGCGCGAACCGGTGTCTCTTGCCCGGAAGATGACGCCCCGGCTCGCCTCCACATTCCTGGCGACCTCGGCCCAGACCACGCCGGATTTGCCGCCGGCGCCGATGAATTCCAATACCCCGATGCCCACCACGGCGAAGACCGCCGCGGCGATGCCCAGTCTGACGATCGGACTTCTCATAGTCGTTGTCCTTTCGAACGTCAGCGTTGTCGCTGACTGAGTTGTTCCTGATGGCCCGTGCGCGGTTGACAACACAGACAGCGAGAAACGCCCGGAGGTTGCCTCGGATGCCGAGACTCGCCGCATTCCTGGCGAAGGACACGAACACATCTTGTACCACGTCCTGCGCCTCGTGCGGATCATTCAGAAGCCCCATGGCCACACTCAGCAACAGGTGCACGTACTTCTCGTAGATGCGGGCCAGCGCCTCGCGGCTGCCTCGCTTGAATCGCCACTTCAGCAGTTCGTCTTCGATCTCGATCATCGGCCGTTCGCGAATCCGGATACAAGAACGTTCTCACACTACATCACGGTCGTGGACCGCCATTTTACATAATCGGCGCAAAAGAGAAGCCGGGTCCATCAGGCCCGGCTTTTGTGTCAGGGGGGGATTCAGTATCGAGGCTAATGGCCGTCTTTGGGCGTGCCGACGGACCAGATCACTTCGGTTCCGTCGTCGAGGAGGTACTTCTCTCGTTTGAAGCAGAAGACACGGCCCTCCACTGTTTCCTCGTATGTGCCGAGGTCCTCTCCCGGTCCTGCTTCCCGAAGTCGGCGCGATTCCTCCAACTGCGGGCTGAATTCCTTCCACTGTTCCTGGCTATATACCGGCATGTCGTCGGCAGGTTCCCCCATGTCCCTTGTTCGTCCGTCCGAAAGCTGATATCTGTACTCATGCGTTTTCAGCCGGTAGTTACCGAGTGTCGTTTCTTTGACCCTGAGCAACTCCTTTCTGCCCTGCTGGCTCAGGATCTTCATCTCCTCCAGATCCGTTCGGGTCTGCTCTACATCGGTGACTCCGTTGGCGTCCATTGTGACGAAGTCCTCGCGATCTTCGCTCACGAAGATGTAATCACCGGCGTCGTTTCTACCATAGTAATAGTACCTTCCAATATTCAGGCCCACAGCCGTTATGGCTCCGGCGCCGATGAGGACCAGGGCGGCTATTGCGATTTGCGTGGTCGACATTCTCATGATGAGTCTCCTTATGTCTTCACGATCTGGAGCCGACTGGTCCGGTCGGCAGTTGCCGGCCCGGGCGATGTCGGCCCAGAGATGCTCGTCCATCGCACGACTGGCTTGGAACGAGATGTGTTTGACGGTGCGTTCTATTTCCTCTGCGGGTTTCATGTCAGAGTCTCCCATTCAGAATGGACCGCAGTCTGTCGATTCCATGTCGATATCTGCCTCGCACCGTTGTGAGCGGGACATTCTGAAGCTTGGCGATTTCGCGAAGCTTCAGTTGCCCGTTCAGATGCAGGGCGATCACTTCCCGCTGTTCCTCCGGCAGTCGGGCCAGTGCCTTCGTGACCAGCCGTGACTGCTCGTCGGCCAGGATGCGCGCATCCGGCGGATCGAAGTCCGACTCAATGGGTATCTCCTCGTCCACGCTCACGCCTTGCCGCCTGCGAGCTCGCATCAGGTCGCGGACGCGGTTGACCACGCACGTGGCCAGGTACGCTCGCAGGCTGCCATGCACGCGAAACCGGGAGCCGGACTGGGCGAACGTGACAAAGACGTCGTGCACGACATCTTCGGCCGTAGCGGCGTCATTCACGAGCGCCATGGCCAGGGTCAGCAGGGTGTCGCGGTACTTCTCATAGATCCGCCGCAGTGCGTCCACGCTGCCGGCCTTGAATCTCAGTTTGAGCAGCTCATCCTCGATCATTCGTGCACGCCGGGACTCTCATTCCAACGATCGCTGTTCCCTATTATCACGAATGAGCACCCCCGGCGGGCACAAGATTCTCGCATTTCCCTCCGAGAAAGATATGTCGCAGAGAGCTGGCAATAGGGTCTCACAGCGTCATCAAGCCCGGAGGCAGTGACGATGGTCACGCTGTTATCCCGTCTTGCACGCGGTCGGTGTCACTTCTGCGGAGCAGGTGGTTGCTTCACGGGCTCCTGCGCAGGCGCCTGTGGGGTGTTCACGGGCACTATGTAGTACCGCGTGCCGTTGAACTCGAAAGGTCTCCAGTCCTTCGGCACCGGGCCAGGCCGGCAGGGTGGCCGGATGATCATTGGCGATTCCTTGTCGCCCCTGGGCACGACGAAGGCGCGGTCGTTCAGCCGCCTCTCCAGGGACTCGACCCGCTGGCGGAGCGAGGCAATCTCCTGCCTGAGCTGTTCGATCTGCGAAGGCTCCGCCGAGGGGGCAGGTGATGTCGGGCCTGCGCAGAGGGCAACGACGATCAGAACAGCACCCGCGACGACTGGCAAGGTCTTGTGTTTCACGATACGTCCTTTCCTTTCTATGGCGGACCTGTCTCATGCGCAAGACGTATCGCGTGGCATTCTGTTCTACAGACAATGACAGACTTCCGGGGGCGTCTGGGCCGGAGTCAGTCGGGCAATGGGAAAGCCGTGCCCCGGCCAGGCCCGGCTTGGATGCACATTGGTGTCGTTGGAGCAGGGGGGTCAGTCGTCCACCTGCCACCAGTCGTTGTCGAAGAAGTGCCACTGCGGCTCGGTGATCACTACAGAGTTCTCACTCTTGTATCGAATACAGTCGGCCCGGGCGTGCTTGCCGTCCTCGCTGAGTTCCACGACTCGCACGTACAGCTTGCGGGAGCCCTTGAAGCCGCCGCTGCTGATGAATCGCTGCACAAGCTCCTGCGGGCTGGCCACGTCGCCGAATCCCTGGCGCAGCCGCTCCAGGTCGTCCGCACTGCCACCGAAGCGCTGAGGATCGTAGCTCTCCTGACCTTTGATGAGCCTGAACACGTAGTCGAGGTTGTGGTTGGCGATCCACGCGGCGGCGTCACCGGCTTCGAGGGCCTTGATCATCGCGGCGATGCGCTCTCTGAGCCGGGCCGGTAGCTTTTCGTCCTGGCTGAAATCATACGGGGCGCTGTCCGCCACTACGATGGCATCCTGGGCTGCCTTGAGCGTCTGCACGCCCTTGTCGTTGCGGACCTCGACGGAACCCTCCGTGACCTTCACGGCCAGCAGTCTCACTTGCTCGTTCCTCTCGGCGTCGGTGCCCTCGACCAGTTCCATCTTGAACTGTGTGCCGAGGGCTTTCACTTGCCCGTAGGGGCTGGTGACGATGAACTCCCCTTTACCTTTGGCGACGGTGACATCGATCTGACCGGCCAAGTGTTCGCAGCCTCTCCTGCGAGCATCGGCAAAGGTCCGGATACTGGCGCCGGCGGCCAGGCTGACCGTCGAGCCATCGGCGAAGGTGTGGGTCGTCGGGCCTGTCAGGGTCTCCTGGGCGACCACCTTGCTTGTCTGATCGTTGCCTGTGAACTGTGCGATTCCTACGATGGCTGCGATGGCGATCACGGCTGCCGCCGCGAGTTTGACGAATGTGGCGTTCATGATGATTCTCCTTATCCGAGGCGTCGGCCGCATCTGCGGCGTCCGCGAGGTGAGCATCTCCACGGCATCGGGGTGATCCGCGATCCACTTCTGGAAGTCGGGCCGCGTGTCGTCCGAGTGGATGGCTTCGTTCAACGCCTCATCCAGCCAATTGTCGTCATTCACGCGTCCCATGATTCACTCCCGAAACCGTCACGTTCCAGTAATTCTGCGATTCTGCGTTTTGCCCGTGTGAGCCGGCCGTTGACCGCCGCCGGGGTCATGTCCAGGACCTGGGAGATCCTGGCCTGCGAGAACCCGTCGAAGTATCTCATCACGACGAGTTCCCGCTCGGCTTCCGGCAGCTTCCATACGGCCTGTCGCACGGCGTCCCATCGTTCTTGCTGCTCCATGTGGCACTCCTGCCCTGTAGCACCCCCGCCCTCGGGGGCGATCCCGTTGGATACCCAGCCGGGAGCGGCCGGGCTACATGATAGGGGGTCCGTTCGGGTCTTGACCCGAAGCATCTGCCTCGTGACGTTGCGGCAGATGCCGCCGAGCCAGGCCCCGAACCGGTCCCGATCCCGAAGCGACCGAAGGTCCCGGCAGGCGATGGCGAAGACCTCTTGAGCCGCATCTTCCGCCGAGTGCTTGTCGCCCAACTGGGCGTACGCCAGGGCCACAATGGGATTGTGATACCGTTGGTAAAGAGCGCCGAAGCCGTCCAGCCGGCCGTGCTGGGCCGCCTCGACTAGGACTGCATCACTGGGTTCCAGAGACTCGATTCTCATTTGTCAAACCTGCTGCTTCTGCACCGGTGTGCTGATATCAGCGTCAGCTTTCGTATGTATGTGTGTCCCCGCGCCCCAAATGAGCGCGAAAAACCGAAGGATCTTCCCACACGGATTATACCCGCCCAGACACGGGTGCCCAGCCCGTAGGGGCGGGCCACCGTGCCTGCCCGCGAACCTGTCGCACCCAGCCACCCCACAGGCTGGCAAAACTGGCTCTGTTTTACAGCCGCTCGATTGTTACCTAACCCTTGTTCGCGACGATAGTTAGCTTCCATTGCGTCCCACAGACTGGCTTTGTTCTGCACGGCTCGCTGCTCCCTACGAGCCGGGTGCCTTCGCTGCCCGTGTGGGCAGATTGGCTTTGTTTGACGCCTGCGTCAAAAGTCGGGACATTGCAAGAAGATGTGATAAGTGTTTATTTTGTATGGATTTATGTTA
>JAFGJR010000112.1 GCA_016928975.1 Sedimentisphaerales bacterium
GAGCCGGATGCGGGAAATCCGCACGTCCGGTTCGACGAGGGGGGACTGAGCGGTTCTGTCGCTCAGTCCTCTACTCTACCGTTCATCCGCGGTTCCAAAATACCCATATTGAGAAGGATCAGCGGTTACTGGATTCCCAGGACGTCAGGCATGGAGTAGAGGGCGGGGGGCTTTTTGATGAGCCATTCGGCAGCTCGGCGGGCGCCTCGGACGAAGGTGTCACGGCTGTAGGCGGTGTGGTTCAGCGCGTTAACTGACGCCGATCAGCGGTTTTGCCTGACTTGACATAGGACCAGGGGATCGCTATACTGATTACCGGACGTTGAACGCTAACGATTAACACCTTGTCTCACGCCGAACGTTTGCGTGGGCGTACGCCGGGTCCTCGGCTCAGAGAGTGTGCTCATCCAAGAGGTGAGTTCGTTTCAGCAGGACACAGAGAATCGGAGGGTCGAAACGTGAACGCGAAGAGGAATCGTACTGCTTGGCTCATCACCTCTATGGTCGCGACCTGCGTCGCCGTGGCAGGCGGCTCGTCGAAGACTTACTACATTGACAGCGACCCGTGCTACCCCAGGGAAGAAGGTACGCCCAGCTTCCCTTTCCGCGCGATCCAGCAGGGAATCAAGAAAGCGGCCGACGGTGACACGGTCAGGGTACGCGAAGGGACCTACAAGCTCTGGCCGGGCTCCACTGGGATCGACTTCGGCGAGAAGAAGATCACACTCGTATCGACGGACCCCAACAATCCTGCGGCTACCGTCATCGAGGGACAGCCGATCCGAGTTGTCCAGGGGCAGGGGCCGGAGACGAAAATCCGCGGATTCACAATCCGCGGCGCCGGGATCTATCTCGAAAACAGCAGTCCCGCGATCGTTCAATGTGTCTTTGAATACTGTCCCGGAAGGGCGATTACCTGCAAGTCCTCCGAGGCCAGGATTCAAAACTGCATCTTCATCGGAAACACGATCCCCGGCAACGATGGCGCGGGGGGCGCCATCTGGTGCTCCGGCAATGCGAAGATCGTGGACTGCACGTTCACGGGCAATGGGGCCGCCAAGGGCGGGGCCATTGCCGTGGCGAGCGGCAGTCCAATCATTCGCAACTGCATCCTATGGGGCAACGCGTCGCTTGGCATTGGAGACTCCCAGATCTTCGTGGCCCCCACCGCCACGCCGTCAATCCTCTACTGCGACGTACAGGGAGGCTCAGCTCAGGGGTGGTTTGGGACAGGCAATGAAGATAGGGACCCCCTCCTGACGGCCGGTGGTCTTCTTCGCAAGGGATCGCCGTGCATAGGCAAGGGGACAAAGGTCCTGCCGGCGGACGTTACCGCTACCGACATTCAGGGAGAGACCCGGCCGGCTGACGAGAACGATCCGAACAAGCCGGACATGGGCGCGGATGAGTGGAACGATGCCGACGAAGATGGTCTGCCCGATTTCTGGGAGCAGAAGTACTTCGGGGGGCAGACAGCGGCTGATCCGGTCGCGGATTCAGATGGTGACGCCCTGCCGAACCTGCAGGAGTACGAGGCTTCCACCGATCCTAAACTGGTGGACACAGATGACGATTGCTGGGATGATGGTCGGGAGGTGGCCTGTGGCTCCAACCCCAGAGGCAAGAATCTCTACGTGGATCGCGCCAGCGGAAGCGATCTCTACGATGGCAGTGCGCCAGACCATAAGGACGGGACCGATGTCGGCCCCAAGCAGACGATCAAGCGGGCCATAGAAAAGGCGGTCTCCGGCCAGACCATCATCATTGCCCCTGGGATCTACAGCGACGCGAACAACTGTGACCTGGATTTCCTGGCGGCACTGACATCGGGGGAACGCGTCATTACAATCCAATCACAGAATCCTTTCGATCCGGACATTGTCGCGACGACCATAATCGATCCAGATCGGAAGGGGCGGGCCTTCTATATCCACGACGTGTATTCCCCGCTTTCCTGCGTGCAGGGATTGACGTTGCGCAACGGCTTGGCCAATTCCTCTGGAGACAATGGGCTCTGCGGCGGGGTGATCCTGTTTGACGCGTGCAGTCCCACAATCGCTCATTGTGTCATCACCGCCAATGAGGCCACGCAGGACGGGGGCGCGCTCTACGGTGCCTGTGATGTCTGGGCCAACAATGCCACTCCCACTCCCACGATCCTCGACTGTGACATCCGCGGCAACAGCGCGGGCCGCAACGGCGGAGGACTCGCAGGCTGCTCAGGGCCGGTCATCAGTTGCCGCATTACCGACAACATTGCCGGAGGTGGAGGAGCGGTAGCCAATGACCACGTAAGCCCGCCGCCGATGATCGACTGCATCATTGCGAACAACAGGGCCGTACGAGGCGGAGGCATATCCAACATATGGGCCGGAACTCAGATCCTGACAAACTGCCGTCTCACGGGCAATTCCGCCAGCGATTCCGGTGGCGCTTTGTATGCCTACGCCAGCAGCGGTCTCGAGATCAACGGCTGCGTCTTCAGCGGAAACTCGGCTGGATACGCGGGAGGAGGCCTATATCATGAAGCCGGTGCAAATCCCACGCTGTGGAACTGTACGTTCGCCGAGAACCTGGCGTACGTTGGTGGCGGGACATGCGGCGCCCCGACCCTGATCAACTGCATCCTCTTCGAGAACAGCGATAGGAGCGGCAAGGATCAATCAAGCCAGGTCTTCGGTGGAGCGGTCATCAACTACTGCTGTATTCAGAACTGGACCGGCTCGCTGGGTGGCGTTGGCAACTTCGGGGATGATCCGCAGTTCGCTGATCCTGGTCATTGGGACTCGAAAGGCACGCCGGACGATCGGAGCAATGATGTTTGGGTCGATGGCGACTATCACCTCAAGTCGCAGGGCGGGCGGTGGGATCCAAATGGAATCTGGGTGCAGGACAGCATGACCAGTCCCTGTATCGACGCCGGCGATCCCAACAGCCCTGTCGGGAACGAGCCTGAGCCCAACGGCGCTCGGATCAACATGGGCGCGTACGGCAGCACGCCGGAGGCCAGCAAATCGTATCCATAAGCAGCGGTCTACTTGATTCCCAGGACGTCGGCCATGGAGTAGAGGGCGGGGGGCTTGTTGACGATCCATTCGGCGGCTCGTAGGGCGCCTCGGACGAGGGTGTCCCGGCTGTGGGCGGTGTGGCTCAGGGTGATGGTCTCGCCCAGAGTGCTATAGATTACCGAGTGGACTCCTGTGATATCGCCGGCTCGGACGGCGTGCATGCCGATCTCGCCTTTCTTGCGGAGGGTATCCTTGTCGCTTCGGCCGTGGGTCAGGCAGCCTGGGTAGGGGCGGCCGGTGGCCTCGCAGATGTTCTGGGCCAGGGTCAGGGCACTGCCGCTGGGGGCGTCCTTCTTGAACCGGTGGTGTTGTTCGATGATCTCGATATCGTAGTCCTCGCCGAGCATGGCAGCGGCTTTGCCGACCAGCGAGAACAGGACGTTCATGCCAACGCTCATGTTCGTGCCGTAGAGGACCGGGATCTTCCTGGCGGCGGTCTTGAGGGCGGCGAGCTGGGGGTCGCCCAGGCCGGTTGTGCCCATGACCAGGGGGATGGCCTTTGTGGAGCAGGCCTCCGCGGTTGTGCCGGCGGCCTCGGGCAGGGAGAAGTCGATAGCGACATCGGCGGTGGCCGGCCAGGAGCCACCCACGGCGACATCAAGGCGTCCGACTCCCGCCACGAGGCCGGCGTCTTTGCCGAAGTCGGGGTGGTCCGCCTTTTCAACGGCGCCAACGAGGTCAAACCGGCCCGATTCCACGCCCAACGCGACGATCCGCCGGCCCATCCGGCCTGCGGCACCCACGACTACCAGCTTCAAACCCATCTGACACTCCTTGCGCCCACACGGGCTGCGTCTTCGCGAGGAATATACTCCCCATGTACCGGGCTGACAAGCTCTACGGAAATCTGGCGACATCTGCTGGAAATCGGCATGTAAAAGGGCCCCACGTCGGGGAGTAGAATCGGCATCGAAAATGGACCCACCGCAGTGATCTCCGTAGGC
>JAFGJR010000015.1 GCA_016928975.1 Sedimentisphaerales bacterium
AGACCGAGGTACAGCAGCGAAGCAGGACTTGCGCCAGTTGATGACCCTGCGTCAGGAGGCAGAGCTGATCCTGAGCGGCCTGCTCGAATGAGTCCTCGATGTCGCGGACTCCCCCGGCGCTGACATATGCGGCGCCGCTCCGTGCCCGCCGGCGAAGAGCAAACCTACCGCTGGCGGCTCATCCTTCCACTTGCGATCCTCTTGAGACGCCACGCTCGCTCGCCCTCCGGCGTCATCCCAAGCGACCCGTTCTGAACCGGGCGGCATCCGGCACAACCGCACGCCGGCGGCGGCGAACAAGCCAAACGTCAGCCAGTCGTCATGGTGTCGTGCCGTAAGCCCACGCGAGGCAGATGGTTACGGATGAAGACCGGTTTGTGAGAGCGAAGCACCTGTCCTTCGACAAGCGAAGCCGAGTCGCTTGTTGACTTGGAGCGAGCGGGCGGTTATACTGCGGGTCGGTGGGTGATGTGCTTCGAGGAACGTCTGTCTCTCTGTATTTGGCGGTCAGTGTGAAAACCATGCCCAAGTCAGTTTTGCAGCAGGATGATGAGTACGAGGTCTGTTCGGAGAAGAAGGAAGAGTGTGGGTTGTTCGGGATTTTCGGCGACCCGCAGGCGGTCCAGCGAACCTACATCGGTCTGCATGCTCTTCAGCACCGGGGCCAGGAGTCGGCGGGGATTGCCTCCAGCAACGGCGAGCTGATCCAGTGCTACAAGGGCATGGGCACGGTGATGCGCGTTTTTCGCAGCGGCTCGGACGCCCTCGACAGGCTGGCGAACCCCATCGCCATCGGTCACGTGCGGTACTCGACGTCGGGCTCGTCCAGCGTGGAGAACAGTCAGCCGTTGCTCGCCGAGTATTCACGCGGGCAAGTCGCCGTCGCTCACAACGGCAATCTGATCAACGCCGGACTGTTGCGCGATGAATACGAGGCCTACGGCAGCATCTTCAAATCCACCAGCGACACCGAGATCATCGTCCACCTGCTCGCCAAGCCGACCCACCAGAACAAACCGGATCCGCTCGGCCACGTGCTCAACCATCTTCAGGGCGCCTACTCGCTCATCTTCCTGTTCGCCGATCACATCGAGGCCGCTCGCGATCCCTACGGAATCCATCCGTTGTGCGTCGGACGGACCCGCGAGGGGGCCTTCATCGTAGCCAGCGAAAGCTGCGCCATCGACGCCATCGGCGCGAAATTCGTCCGCGAGGTCGAACCGGGCGAGATCGTGCGGCTGGACAGAAACGGGCTCCACAGCCGGTTCTTCGTTCGCAAAGGCGAGATCACGCCGGCTCACTGCACGTTCGAGCACGTCTACTTCTCCAAGCAGAACTCGCGAATCTTCGGGGAGAACGTGCATGAGTTTCGCAAGAAGCTCGGCCGTCAACTGGCCAGAGAGCATCCCGCACAAGCGGACGTCGTCTGCCCTGTCCCGGATAGTGGCACGCCGGCGGCCGTCGGCTACGCGGAGCAGAGCGGCATTCCATTCGACATGGGTTTCATTCGAAGCCATTACATCGGTCGAACGTTCATCGCGCCGAACCAGAAGCTGCGGGAGACGGAGGTCAATCTCAAACTCGCGATCGTCAAGGAAGTCGTAGCCGGCAAGCGGATCGTCGTCGTGGACGACTCCATCGTCCGCGGCACCACGACCCGCGGCAAGATCCGGGCCCTTCGCGAGGCGGGGGCGAAGGAGATCCACATGCGGGTGAGCTGCCCGCCCATTCGATTCCCCTGCTACTACGGCGTGGACTTCCCGACCAAGGAGGAGCGGCTGGCCAACAATCGCAAGCTCGACGACATCAGGCAATTCCTCGAGGTGGACAGCGTGGGTTATCTCTCGCTGGAGGGCATGCTCTCCTGCGCCGCGCTGCCGCAAGACCACTACTGCACCGCCTGCTGGACCGGCAGGTACCCGATCCCCATCAATATCGTGCTCAACAAGTTCTCGATGGAGCGCTATCAACTCTACATGTTTGAAGAACATGCCACGACCCATGAGTAAATACGTCACTTACGCGCAGGCCGGCGTGAACATCGAAGCCAACGACGTGATGGTCGATAGCATTCAGTCCTCGCTGGCCAGCACGTACGGGCCCCGGGTCATCAATGTGCCCTGGGGGTTCGCCGGACTGTTTCGCCTGGACTACGACGAGAAGCTCTTCAAGAAGAACTACCGCCAGCCGGTCCTGGTCGCCTGCACCGACGGCGTAGGCAGCAAGGTCCAGGTGGCCGCCAGGGCCAGGCGGTTCGACACCGTCGGCATCGACCTCGTGGCGATGAGCGTCAACGACATGTTGGTGATGGGAGCCGAGCCGTTGTTCTTCCTCGACTACGTGGCATTGCACAAGCTGGAGCCTGCGCTGGTGGCGCAGATGGTCAAAGGCGTGGCCGCAGGCTGCCGCGAGGCGGACTGTGCCCTCCTCGGCGGCGAAACGGCGGAGATGCCCGACACCTATCGCAAAGGCGATTTCGATATGGCCGGTTTTGCCGTCGGGGTCGTCGAGAAGGACAAGATCATCACCGGCAAGAAGGTCCGGCCGGGCGACGTCATCCTCGGCCTGCGCTCCAGTGGCCTGCACAGCAACGGCTACGCCCTGGCCCGCAACGTCTGCTTCAAACAGAACAAGTTCAAGCTCACCGACGTGATCGACGAGCTCGACGGCACGACGCTGGGCGATGCGTTGCTGGCGCCGACTCGCATCTACGTCCGCCCGGTCATCAAGCTGCTTGCCAAGTACAGGGTCAAGCGCGTCGTGCACGCGATGGCTCACATCACCGGCAGTGGAATCGCCGGCAACGTCCCCCGCGTCCTGCCGAGTGACTGCAACGCGGTGATCCGCAAATCCGCCTGGCCCCGGCCGAAGATCTTCAACTTCCTCCGGAAGACCGGTCCGGTCGAGGAAGAGGAGATGTTCCGCGTATTCAACATGGGCATCGGCTACGTGGTCATCGTGGCCCAGGACTTCGCCGACGCGGTGGCCACAAAGCTGATTCAGTGGGGCGAGAAAGTCAATCGCATCGGCCGCATCACGCGGGGAACCGGCCAGGTGATTCTGAAGGACTGACATCGAGTGCGGATGGTCATTTCTGAGGGCTTGGAGTAATGGAACATCGGAATCGTGGAACAGGGCGGCGACGACCCACGCATCATTCCAATGCTCCATCATTCCTGAATCCCGACGGGGTTCCGTGGCCCCTGCTCGCCGCCGCACTGTACGTGGCATTCGCCGTCTACCTGTATTATCCATACTTCGGCGGCTTCACGCGGAGACAATGGTTCCTTCCCATCAACGCTTGTGCCGCGGCCTTTGGGTGCTTCCTCCTGAGCCGGCGATGGGTGGCGGCGTTCGCCGGCTCGCTGTTGGCCGGAGCCGTCTACGGCTTCACGCCCTTCACGCTGGGCCTGGCGAAATACCATCCGGCGGCCGGTTTCCTCGCCGCCTCTGTGCCGTGGCTGTTTCTGCCGGCAGCCTTCCTGAGGAAGACGCGAGGCAAATGGCTGGGAACCTCGCTGCTCTTTCTGCCGTTCGTCGTGATCTTGCTGTTCTTCTACCTGTTCGCCGATGTGTTTGTCCGTCACCGTTTGTTTGCGGCCCCTCTGGGTGCGGCCGTGCATCTGTCGGATCTGGCCGGCTTCCTCGCTCCGCTGGTCCTGGCCAAACGGGGGATCACGCTGATGGGGATCTATCACGCCCCGGTCGCAGCCTTCGTGCTCGGGGTCGCGATGATCTGGAAGGCCCGCCGCTACAACATTCTGGTAGTCCTGGCGATCGGCTTGCTCCTGGCCTTCTCCAAATCGTTCATCGACCGTCGCCATATGGCGCTGCTGGGAGTCAGCCCCGTTCTGTGGCTGAGCATCCCGCTCGTCTGGTGCGCGGTGCTCAGCGGCATCGGTCTGCAAGGCCTGCTGGAGGCAGGTTTCACCGATCGCAAGTGGCTTCTGACGGCGGTCGGCATTGTGTCGGCGCTGTCGATTGCGAACCTGTTCCTCGCAACCAAGTACTTCCAGGTCATTTTCGGCTTGGCCGACCGCTACGCCCAGCTCTTCGTCCTGACCGGGAAGATGTACCTGCTCGGCGCCGTGGCGACGGGAATCATCTTCGTGATGGTGCGTCAGAGACTGCGCGTCCACTGGCTGCGCTGGGCGGTCCTCGTCGCCGCGTTGACCGTAGACATCGTCCTCGGCGCCCGGTACGTGATCGATCGAGTCCTCTGATGAAGACTGAAGAAGACCACCCGTACGTCATTCCCGCGCAGAGCTCGCCCTCGACCCCTGATCGAGTCAGGGGCAGGCTCTGATCGGGGATGGGAATCCGGTTGCGCACCGAATGATCCCCTGCTTTCGCGAGGGCAAGCCTGGACCCCCGCCTGCGCGGGGGTGACATGAGTGGCTCATTCTGTTATGAGTGTCCTAAGGACAAGGTTCCTTGCACTAATGGTCGCTTGCAGGTTCTGGGGTGAAGAAATGAGAGCCGCTGGATGTCTTGTAATTGCCCTGTTGCTCGCCAGCCAAGCAGTGGCCCAGGAACATGCCAGGACGATTCACGTCTTCGTCGCCCTTTGTGACAACCAGCACCAGGGCATCGTGCCTGTGCCGGCCAAACTCGGCAACGGAGAGGACCCCGCCAACAACTTGTACTGGGGAGCCCTCTATGGCGTGAAGACGTTTTTCAAGAATAGTAAGAGTTGGACGCTCGTGACCACGGAGAAGACGCCGGGCGATCCGCTTCTGGAACGGGTGATCTTCAAACACGTGACCTCCGGTACGTACGTCGTCGCCGATGCCTATCGCGGCGACAAGATCAAGAATGCGGTGGCGGATTTCCTCAACGCCGCGGCGGGGAACAACGCCGGCACGTTGAAACTCGACAAGGCATCGCTCGGCGTCCGTGGCTCGGCGGATCTGGTAGCCTACGTAGGCCACAACGGCCTGATGGATTTCACAGTCGATCAGCCAATCCCACAGACGAATGTAGTCCCCAAAGACGCCATCGTTCTGGCCTGCAAGAGCAAGCCGTACTTCCTGCCCTGCCTATCACAGCTCAAATGCAGATCGGTCCTGCTGACCACGGGTCTCATGGCCCCGGAAGCCTACACTCTGGACGCAGCGATGACCGGCTGGATCGAGAAGGAGCCCCCCGACAAAATCATCAACCGTGCCGCCCGTGCCTACAACAACCACCAATAGTGCGGCCTCAAAGCCGCCAAACGCCTGTTCCACAGCGATGCGGGTCCATCTTCCCCGCAGACGTGAAGGCACATCGTCACCGTTCTTCGCGAATCAGAAAGCATTCGCCCTCCCCACGCGAATAATGAACAATGAAGACGCCCATCCCCCCGTGTGTGGCTGGTTGTCTACGACCCCACCGGTTGTGGTCTTTGCCATCCGAGAACCACAACACGTGGTGCTTCGAAAATACTCGCGCAATTGTTGGGGCGATTACGAAACGTTCTTGCTGATGTGGACACGAGCATGGTATTGTATAGTAGTGGATGACTACTCGCCGGGCAGGGGTGGGCTCTGTCAATGTAATGCCTTTGCAGAGCGGCATGACTGTTGCTGGGACCACAGTAGCCGCCTGTGATTCGTTCATTACGGCGTCCGCTTGGGTACGAGCCTATTCTGACCATGGGCTCTGAGTTTGTCATCCGATGAAAAACCGAACTGATAGTGAGGTCATCATGGTTGCCCGAAAACAACTTCAATCCAACCTTACAGTGAAACCGGAACTGAAGACCCTATTAGAACAAGCACACGGGAAAGTCACCTCAGAAGCGGAGCTTCAGGAACAGCGTATTAGCTTTGCCTTCGGGAACGCCCCGCCATCGGACCTCATCACCAGGGACTCAGTGAGGGTCGCCTCGAACCACATCCGCCTGAATCCGCCCGCGTGAGGCTCCCATGTCGCTCCGCCAGAAGGATGACCCAGTATTGTTCGCTCGCGTGCAGGAACAGAACCTGCTCCGTCAATATGACCTGCTCACGAACTGTATAGAGATTGGGCTGAGTAAAGGAATTGAGGCGTTCGACAAGTACACTCTTTGGTCTCTGAACGCCATCGCTGTCGCCAATATTACGCAGTCCGGAGGTCGTTTTCGAGAGCAGCCAATCTATGTCGGGCTCATATTCCTCCGCACTTCAAGGATGTGCCAACACTAGTGGATCAGTTCCTCTCCGTTATTCACGAGAACTGGGATATCATTGACCATCCAACCGTCCTTCCAGCTTACGCGCTATGGCGTCTGAATTGGATTCACCCCTTCATCGAAGGCAACGGACGGACCGCACGCGCCGCCTGCTACTATCTGATATGCCTGCGCCAAGGCAGTCTCCTACCAGGCACCAAGATCGTTCCGGAGCGTATCCGGGAGAATCGCGAGCCATACTATGCCGCCCTCCGGGCTGCTGACCGTCATTGGGCCGACGGGCAATTCAACGTGGACGACTTGGCGGAGTATCTCGCAGAATTGCTTGAGAATCAACTGAGAGAATAGTGGTTGGCGGCCAGTGATAGTCGGCGGTGACGGCAGTCCAAGACAAGTAGAGCTGGAGGGACAGACCATAGTTCTTAGTATTAAGGACGGACCCGGTTTTCTTACTCACCGAGGATCTAAACTGCCTGCGACACACACTGCAGAACAATGAATAATGAAGACGTGGCCTGTGGAGGGCTTGTGGAGGGACGGACCCCGTTCTCTTCGTTTTCTTGCTTGCGGAGGGACGGGTACCAGAAGCGCGGCATAGAAGCCGCCGGGCGCCTGTCCCACAGCGACCCCGTCCGCCAGGTGTTGCAGGCTTGCATGCGGACGCCGTCGCGGCGGACAAACTGCCGTGCACTCCAGAGAGGTCTGGCGACCAACAAAATGGGTCCCGGGCGAGGACTATTACACGCTGAGTCCCAGAAGGCACCATGCCTCGAAGAACCAGAGGCTCATCCCCGGGATGATCAGGAAACGAATCCATCGTCCCTTGGTCAAGACGCCGGCGAGAACACACGATCCGGCGACCAGCACGATGCCCCATGCAAGGGGTCCAGCCGTGCCAGTGTCCCATGTCGCCCATACGGGCAGGATGTGCAACATTCCCCAGGCGTACAGGACCATCTTCCAGTGGACTTGAATAACAGGGTTATGGATGGCCCGGCAACATGCGTTGGCAACCCACAGATTCAGAAGCGTCAGAACAAGGTACGTCCAGAGCAGCATTCAAACATGATGGAATCTGACTTTCATCATCGCTCTGCCCTTCTCTCTCGGGCAACCTGAACACGTCAGAGACATGTCCCGGAATCATCTCTTACCCTATAGAGCCGTCATAGACAGGTTGACTGGCCGTATCGTAGCCAAATCTGCCCCTTCGGGCAAGCTGAGAAACCGAGCAGAGAGGGTGCGTTTCGTCTTATTCCTTGGGACATAAGGGTTTACAACTCATGCAACAATGCACATTTTGTTGATATTTCCATTGACAGGGCTATATGGTCTATTTAACATACCGTTGAGGTCGCGTCGCGGGACGCGGCGGATGACTGACAACCGAGAACTGTCCACGGAGAACTTCACACTGAAGGGAGAAAACATGGCTACGAAACCTACCTGTCACGAGTGTGCGTACTCGTATCTTGAGCCGGGGCGGTGGCTGATGGGCGTCGGGTTTGGGTGGCCGAGCCGGCCGGTGTGTGCGAACCACCCGGAGTCGATTGGGCAGATGCGGCCGACCCCTGCGAGCGAGGTGTGCTGCAACTACCGGGCCAGGCCCGCCACGCCGGAGGGCCAGGTCAAGCAGATCCCGCTGGACGGTGGGGCCTATGCCTACGTGGACGCTGCCGACCACGAATGGCTCAGCCAGTGGGCCTGGCACCTGCATGGGGGATACGCCGCGCGCAATGAAAAGGGCAAGCGGGTCTATATGCATCGCCAGATCATGGAACCACCCCCCGGGATGGTCGTCGATCACACCAATGGGAACAAGGCGGATAACACGCGTGCGAATCTCAACGTCTGCACACAGCAGGAGAACCTGGTCAACAGAAGCAAGCGAAACGGCGCATCGTCCAGGTTCCGAGGCGTCAATTACAATAAGGATTCCGGGAAGTGGCGTGCACGGATCACGTTCGAGGGCGGACGCCTCTACCTCGGCGAATTCGCTGAGGAGGTTGAGGCGGCCAGGGCGTATGACCGCAAGGCGGCCGAGCTGTTCGGCGAACTCGCCCGGCTGAATTTCCCGGAGGAATGGCCGGCCGAGAGAAGACAAGAGAGTAAACGGGATCACGTACTGATCACGCCAACCGGCGAAGCCAGCGGCATGAAAAAGGCCCCTGAAAGGGGCCATCGCGTCGTCGATTAGAGCCGAGCGGCGATTCTGATGCGACGACGCCGGGCCACGACGGACCCGAAACGAGTAATCGCGGCCCTCGCCGTGAATTCAACGGCCGCGAGGCGGCCCGACGCCCGCCTGACAGGCACGCCCGGACGCAACGCGTGCCGGGGCGCGCCTGCCTTTGCTTTCTACGTGGTCGACCGGGTCATCGGCCGCTATGAACCGCGCTGCTCTGGACCATACCGGTCGGCTCCACTCGCATTGCACCGAGATAGGTGAAATGGTTGGCGTTGTTGTTCCTGGAGGTCGGGGTCAGGCTGATCGTGATGGCCCCGGAGGCATCGGGCCGGATCCCGCTGACCGTCACGACGTTGTCTACGTTGCCCGAGGCGTTCAGCACCGCGAAGCCCGTATTGCCTCCGGACACGGAGTAGCCTGTCTCGCGGAAGTCACTGACGCCGAGCCGTGATGCGTAGAACGTGAAATCGTACGTGAGCAACGGGTCCAGGTCTGTCAGCTTGAACTTGGGAAAGACGTCGGCCAGACCGCTGAAGGTCTCGGTGTTGCCGAACAGGGAGTCGCGTGTGGCGGACGCCGGGAATTGCTTGGAAGCCAGGGTCCCATTGGTGTTGGCGCCGTTGAACCGGCTCACGATCTCCAGTCCGATGTCGGTCGCGACGTTCTCCGTGGTAACCAGGTTGCGGAGCAGCCCGCCGGTGGAGCCGCCGATACTGTCGGTGACATTGTTCCAGGAGTTCACCGGATCATCGGTCTCACTCGTCGTCGGGGTGGCCGAGGCGCCGAAATCGATCAGCAGGACCTGCGGGTGCAGCTCGCCCGTGATGGTCGTTCCGGCGGGAATCTCATTGCCGGCCAGGTCCCGCACGCCGCTGATGCTCACATCGAAGGCGTCCGTCAGTCGGGTGGCAAGCGTCAGAAGAGCGGTTCGGCCGTCGGCGTCCAACTGTGCACTGGTGACCTCCGTCGCTCCCGCATTGACAAGGTAATTGCCGATCGCGGCGGCCGTGTTCGGGTCCACCCGCTCGTCGAAGACCAGGTCTACGACGAATCCATTGGTGCTGCCCGCCGACACCGGAACCGGTGCGTTCACATCGGCAATGACGTGCAGGATCGCCTTGGCGCTGGTGGCGCTGTAGATCAGGTTGCTGACCTTTGCGGAGAACGCGGCGCCATCAAGGTCGGTCGTCACCGAGTCGATCGTATACGTGAAGTCGTTGGCGTCGGGAATCGGCTGGCTGTCCTGGAACCATTGGACGGTATAGGGCGGCGTGCTCTCGACCGTGACGCTGAAGGTCGCCGAGCGGAATTCCTCGACAGTCCGGTCCGCCGGCTCCTCCACGAAAATGATCGGCTGTTGCTCGGGGATCTCATCCACTCGCATCGCACCGAGATAGGTGAACTGGTAGGAGTTATTGTTCCGTTCGGTCGGCGCCAGACTGATTGTGATCTCGCCGAGCGCATCGGGGATGACGCCTGTAACCGTGACGACCTTGTCGACGTTGTTCGCGGCGTCCAGCGTCACAAAGACCGAGTTCGCTCCGGTGATCGTGTAGCCCGTCTCGCGGACATCGCTGACCCCGAGACGCGAGGCGTAGAAGGTGAAGTTGTACACCCGCTCCAGGTCGAGGCCGATCAGTTTGAAGCAGGGAAACACGTCGGCGAAGCCGTTCCACGTCTTCGTGTTGCCATAAAGCGAGTCGCGGGTCGCGTTCGCGGGCAGCACGGCGGACTCGAGTGTCCCGTTCTTGTTCGGGCCGCTACCGTTGAACGGCTCGACGATCTTCAGACCGATGTCCGTCGCCCTGTTCTCCGTGTTGACCAGTGCCAGCAGCTCGCCAGTCGGCGAACTGCCGATCGTGTCCGTCACGTTGTTCCAGAAGTTCGCCGGATCATCCGGGGCCGGCCCCTTGGTCGTGGTCGCATCGGCCGGTCCGAAATCGAGCAACAGGCTCTGCACTTTCGGCATCGCCCACCGGTCCAGCATGGACCCGACGACGGTTTTCCACAGGGCGTACCCGGTTGCGTTCATGTGCAGCAAGTCCGACTGGAACAGTTCCGGGCGTGGCTGGCCCGCATCGTTCAGCATGGGTGTGAATACGTCGATGTACCAGACATGCCGGTCGCCTGCCGCCAGAGCCTCCAGACGCGAGTTGAGCTGGCGCATCGCCTCCATGTACTGAGCCCGGCTCGGGCTCGGCTTGACCGCGATGAACGCCACGTCCGCACGGGGCAGATCCTGCTTGGCCCGCGAGAGAAATGTCGTGTAGTCGGCATAGACCTGGTCCACCGACTTGCCGGCCGCCAGGTCGTTGTCGCCTTCATAGACCACGATCAGTGCGGGGTCATAGACGACCACGATTCGGCCGAAGTAGTACAGCAGATCGCTCATCTGGGAGCCGCCGAAGCCGCGGTTCATCACCGGGTACTCTGGAAACGCCCCAGGAAGGTCCGGCCATACCCGGATGCTTGAGGACCCGACGAACAGGACCAGCGACTCAGGCGGCGGCGTGGTCAGATCGATCCTCTCAAAGGCCTGGATTTCACTCTCGAAGGCGTTTGTGCCCTGCGCCCCCGCGCCGGTCGCGAACGGCAGCAAGAGCATTAGACTCACAAGACCGGCGAACCGCCCGTGGGCACTGCACCTCTCTCGACCCTTCATAAACACCCCTTCCTTTTGCGCGGGCGCTGCCACGCTGAGAACGTCCCCCAGACCATCCAGAACGATGACATACGTTGACAGAGCACGGATGATGAACTCCCCTCTTATAGCGTGATTCCCATAGGGTGCAAGCATTGTCTGATCGCAAGTCAGGGCAAAGGGCGCATGTCACGATCGTAGTAGATCTTTCAGGCCACCTGCACACGTCAACCGCCAGCGCGACCATTCCGGATACGCGTCTATCCCCCTGCACAACAGGCCCCTACGCACCCTGCCTCCCGGCTCGCCTTCTGCGCCCCTCCGAGGCTACGCCGTCACTGTGATCGGGTTCGCCGGCATCGTTTGTGAAACCTTGGAGGAGGCGCCACGACAGAGAATCCCGGTATCCTCAACGGGCGCTGTCACCGTTATCACGGACCAGAAACCCCGCGCCTTCCCTGCGCGAATAATGAACAATGAAGACTCGACCTCCACTCCCCTATGGCAAATGTCGGGTCAGTGAGTTTGAAGGGCAGGGATGTGCTCCAGCAAAAAGAAGATTCCCTTGTGGTTCGTGGGCACCGGTGGTACCCTCCAATCGCGATCTGAAGAACCGGGTTGACAGAAGGCACGGGTTTGTGAGGAAAATGAGGAGCATAGCTGCTACGCTGTTTCTGGGTTCATTGGCTTGCGCGTATCGTCGGGAGGGCATCAACCATGAATGGTTTGGCGGAAATGGTGGGGGTAAGCGAGGTCGTCATCAGAAGCATCGCCAAGCTATTCGCCGACAGGGGATTAGGCGAACATCTCCAGATGGCAGAAATCTACGCATTCACGATGGCGATGGTCTCAGACGTCTACACAATCAGTCAGAAAGGTGTTCCCAGCACCAAACGGGACCTTGATGCGTTCCACGACATTATGGCAACTTGTGTGCGACTTCAGAGCTTGGGCATCAAAGGTGAGGTCAGAGTCGATGACCCAAATCTCGATCTGCTCGTGGCATGGTTCCTCGAACTCTTACAGATGCGATATCCCGACTATCAAGCCTTGTTTCGGCGAGACATTTGGCAGAAGCACCCATCTTGGTTTGGCCTCTCATCGCTCGTGCTGAAAACCGTTTTCGCTGATCGGCTGACCGATGAGCAACGCGAGAGTCTCGTCGTTCCTCTGGCCTTGCACCTCGCTACCAACTTTGTCTTTGCGATGAAACAGATCACTCCTGAGTGAGCACTCCTCACGGTTTGGAGATTGCAACGAGGTTCAGACGTCGACTACTATATTCGCGGATTCCTGGGGGATTCCGCCGTACTTGGTTCCAGACGTAGAGTTGACTTGGCGGGACAAGGCGTCTACAGTGGGACCATGGCTCGATTGGCTGGGCCGTGTGGTCCGACCCGCCAAAGGCGGCCCCAAGCCAAAGCACGAAGGGAATTGAGTGTGGTGTCCCTGGAACTCCCTGGAACTCCGGAAATGGACAAGAATGAAGAACATGCGGTTCAGACTCAGCAGAAGTTCGAGTTCTACTTCCTGGGGCTTGTCTTCACTGTCCTGGGTTTGTGCGTTCAGACGTCCCGGTTCTCATCTGGGATTCAGGCTTTCTGCGAGATATGTGCATGGGGAGCGTTCCTCGTGTCTGGTCTTGCCGGCCTTTCACGGATGGAGTGGGTTCCAGTGTCATTCAAGTTGGACAGCGATCAGAACAAACAGAAGACGTTGGTGCAACGTGCGCTGCAGGGAGAGTCCTTCATGGACGAATCAGGGCGACGGTTGTCGCCAGCCGATGTTCAGGAACGCGTGAGAAAGGCCGACGAAGACATGAACCAGAGAGGGAGAGTCATGGCTCGGATTGAGCACAAACACGCGGTCAAATATCTGCTCCACAAATGGCTATTCGTTGCCGGGCTTGCACTGCTGATCACATCTCGCGCGATCAATTTGCTAGCCCCGGCAGTAGATATGGCGAAGTAGGGATAGTGGGACCTGGGAGTGAACTAACTGGAGGGGCATACCCTGGTTTTTGGTCCATCTCACAGCCTATCCGCGGACGGTGAACCAGAGTTCTTCTCTTGTGTTTGCATCGACCATGATCACCGGCGTCGCTCTCGTCACCTGTGAATCCCCTCTCATTTCATTCCAGGACGACCATTCTTGGCGAGGCCATCAGCTCGGGGCCGTTGTTGTTGCCGATGACGTTGTAGTGTCCACTGTCGCTCCAGAAAACGAAGCCGGCCAGTTCGGGATAGCTGTTGTCCAGCTTCTTCACGACATCCAGGCAGTCGCGCGGCGGATCGGAGGGGCCGCGGATTCCCAGCTCCGACCACCAGATCACCTTGCCCGCCGTCTTTTTCTTCTGCACGGCCCAGTCGTACTCGGAAAAGGGCAGGCCGGTCCCGTAGGCGGACTTGCCCAGGATATCCACGTAGGCGTCGCCCGGATAGTACCGCTCCAGTGCCCCATCATTTTGCGTGGTATGATAGGCCCAGAGGAGGTTGTCGAGTCCTTTTTGGTTCGTGAAGACATCATGAACCAGGCGATAGAGCTTGATGGCGTTCTCGCTGCCGTCCTTCGCGTGCCACTTGTTCCTGTCGTCGCTTTCCACAAAGGGGGTGTAGATCACGGGGATTCCCTGATCCTTCAGCCATTGCAGGTTGGCGGCCATCCGGTCCATCTGCCGATAGAAGTGCTTCTTCGTGGGGTTGTCGCCGGGAGCGAAGATGGGATCGATATCGACGGGACTGTTCCAGCGTCCTCCCGCGGGATTGGCGTAGAACGAGAAGACGCCAACGATCAAGCCGCGATCCCACATCTTCTTGACCCCCTCGTTCCATTGCGAATCGCCAAAGGGATCGTCGTCGAAATCATAGGTGACGCATCCATACTTGGGCATCTTCCCCGTGTGATCGTGCACCTTCTTGAGCCAGTTGGTGACATGGTCCATGTCGGGGTTCTCGTTGTGAACCCAGGTGGCCATTTGCCCGAAGAGATAGGACCCATTCCCCAGGCCCTTCAGGTAAGCGCGCAGGTCCGCCGCGGAAGAGGGATTGGTCTTGCCCGAGACGGACATCGGAGAAAATGCCAGAAGAACAACCAGCGTCAATCCCTGCAGCGCCATAGTATCCCCTTTGCCGGCGAATCCGTACCGACTGACGATCCCCGGCGGCTCGCCGTCTGCCCGCCGGCCGCATCGGGCTTCAAGCCATTCGTCACAGATTCACCCGGGGTGTCTTGCCGGAGACATTATGGCGGCGGAAGAAGCAAGCGGACAAGTCAAAAGTGAGGACAGAGCATGACGGTGTCTGGGCAGATTGTCGGGCACTGTGCCGGGAGGCGTTATCTTCCCTGTCCTCTGCACTGCAAAGGCGCGACATCGAATGGCACTGCCGTGGGCAACTCCTTGATGAGTATGGGGTTAGGTTTTGCCGAGTTCCGCTTGTAGCTGAGTCCGCGGCCG
>JAFGJR010000113.1 GCA_016928975.1 Sedimentisphaerales bacterium
GCGTGGCCTGTCTCGGCCATCATCCAGGTGGCCAGGATCATGTCGGCCGTCCAGCGGTAGTCGCCCAGAATCTGCATCATGGGGTTCTCGACGATCTGGATCGCCGATTGAGCACAGGCCGCTACGCAATAGTGATCCGTCTTTTCACAGGCCGAGCCGATGCAGCGATACGACTTCGGCTCGCAGAAGTACCTGTATCCCGGCTTGCGAACGTGTACGCCGTAGGGACAAAGCTGAGCGCACTTGCCGCAATGCATGCAGTCGTGGTTGCGCCGGATGATGTATTTCGAGACTTCATTCCGGTAGCGCGGAGGAGCCGGCGCGATCTTGCGCTCGACCTCGACTTGCGACACGCGCGTCTTCAGCGTGTTGGCCGGCAGGATGTCCCGAAGATCACTTCCTCTTGCCGAAAAGCTTGCCAAACGTATCCTCCTCAAGGTCCTCGAAGAACATCGCACGGCCGACGTCGCCTCGCAGCCGGCGGGCTTCTCGCATGCCCATCGCACCCATGACCTCGATCAGTTGGTCGTGCCAGGCGGCAATCAGGTTCACCATGCGACCGACGGCATAGTCAAAGGGCACGTCGTCCAGCCTGGCCGGACATGGCATGCCTTGCTCGCAGCGATCGCACAGGTGACATTCCAGGGCGATCATCAAAGGCAGGTCGATGCTGACCACATCGGCGCCACAGATGATGGCTTTGGCCATATGCTCGGGCAAAGCGATTCCGCCGCCTGCAATGAGCGTGACTTCGTCCCGAACGCCTTTCTCGATCAATGTCGTATGAATCCGCCGGATCATGTCCCTCAGAAACAGCGGCCTTTCCACGTCGATCTGGTTGCCATCGAGGTCGGCGACAACATGAAGCACTTCCACTTCCGCCAGGCCGGCCAGCTCGACAGCCCGCGCCACGCCGTTGACGTCCAGCGGCAGGCGCACGGAGACAACGATTCCAGGGTAGTTGTTCTTGAGTCGCTTGATGCGGTCGACCACATCAGGACCGTCATAGGTCTCCACGAGCCGGGTCTTATCGAGCGATTGCGGCGGCACTACGGGCTGCATCGGGTTCAGACAGAATGCCGTATGGGGCAACAGGCGATCGACGTTCTCCCCGACAAAAGGCCAATCGGAGGGACCGACCAACGCGAGGATGTCCGTGCGGACGGCCGCCTCGCGAATGGCGGGGCCCAGCTTAGGCAGCGTATGGCGCGGCGACGGCAAGTCCAGGATCAACGGCATCTGGATGGACAGGCACGAGGTGTCGATTCGAAATGACTTGTCCTGGAAGTTCAGATACGCAGGCTTGCGACCGATGTCCACCGCTGTGCTGATGTACTCGCGGCCGTGGATGCCGTCCCGTGTGGGCCGAACGATTTCGGACATGTCGGTCCACATGCTGTCGAAGCCTGGCCCACTGAATGGACCTCTGTACCCGGCACCGGAGACGGGGATCTTGGCCGTCTCGGCCTGAGTCCATGTCGTGTGAATGATGTCAGGCGTCCAGTAGCTGTTGCCCAGGGCCTCGTAGACCGGATTGAGGACCAGCCGCAGCAGGCCCTTGGTACAGTTCTGAACGCAGGAGAAACAACCCATGCACTCAAAGAACAGGGCGTCGACTGCTTCCAGCGTGCGAATATACTCCGCCTCCTGCCGGTAGCGGTCGTAAACGCAGGCCTTCTTCACGCAGTTGTGACAGCGGGCACAATCCTCGCGCCAGTCGACCACGCCGAACTTGCCGACGCGAGGCCGGCGCGGCAGCACCGGTTTTGTCTCAATGTGGTATTTTTCAGGCATGGTTGGCACCTACAGGCCGGCGGCCGCGCGGAGTTTCGACACAAGCTTCTCTCGGCCCCCGGAGAGGATGTGAATGCCCCGGACGCCCTTCATACCTTTGAGCCTGCCGATGATCTCGGCGCAAATCTTCAAGCCTTCCCTTTCTTGGGCGTCTGCGCTTCCGGCATCCTTGAGTCTCGCCACCAAGGCATCGGGGATCCGCGATTCTGTGTGAGCCTGGCGAAGGTTCTCGGCCTCTTCGGCACTGCTCAAAGGCAAGATGCCGACAAAGATCGCGGCCTTGTCCGCCAAGCCCTCTTGGCGGATTGCGTCGAGCCAGAGGGCAAACTCATCCACATCAAAGACTGGCTGCGTCTGGATGAAGTCCGCCCCGGCCCCGACTTTCTTGGCGAGCTGGATCATATTCAGGTCCAGCGGCCGAAGGTAGGGGCTCGCCACCGTCCCAATCAGCATCGAGAATGTGCCCGAGATGGCGGTCCCGTTCAGAAGTGTGCCTTCATCACGCATCCGCCTGACGGCCCAGATGACTTGGATCGCATCGACGTCGTACACGTTGGCCGACTCAGAGCACCCGATGAGAGTCTGATGATGGCCCGACGTGCACACGACGTTCTTGATCCCCAGCACGGCGGCGCCGAGCAGGTCCGACTGGATCGCAATGCGGTTGCGGTCGCGGGTGACCACCTGGTAGATCGGCTCGCGTCCCAGCCCCAGAAGCACCGATGACGCGGCGAGACTTGACGTGCCGATGCCGCTGTGATTGTCGGCCACACTGACAGCGGCGAGACTATCGCCCATCGCGTCCGCCGCAGCTCTGATCGCGGCCCCCTCGGCTGCCGGGGGCGGCAGGATCTCCGCTGTCACGAGAAACGCACTCGATTGGATGGCACTCGCCAACCTGCTGTTCGGTTTCATGCGGCATTCCCCGTGCGATTGCCCGCTCGCACATCTGCCAGAACGGCCCGGGCCGGCTTGGTCCCGACAGAGTACACCTCGCTGAGTCGCGCTTGGAGTCGCTGGACAGTGTCGATCAACGGTTCGTTCTGTCCCTGTTCTTTCGCCACCACAACTACACAGCCTTCTCCAAAACCGATTTCACCCAACAACTCCTCTACGGCCTCGGCCCGCCTGGATGCCCGGAGATTGCCCTCCAGGTGTTTGCACTGGGACTCGGGACACACACACAGCACCACGCCGTCGGCGCCCTTCTCAAACGCCTTGAGCAGGTAGGGAATCGTCGCTTTGCCGGAGCAAGGCAGGCTGAGTGTCTTGAGCCCGTCGGTGTCCAGGTGGGTCTGCAGTTCCTGGAGGTCGGCCTCCGTCACACTGTCGGCACAGTAGAAGAGATGGATTGTTGCAGTTCGTCTGATCATAGCACACTTGCCCCAAACACCCTCTATACGCACACTCACTGCCGGCTGAACCGTGACAAGAAAGCCAGGTCCTGCCTCAAGACCCACATCTTCTCCAGGAACGCGGGCCAGCCACACGATGGCGTGAACCCTTTGTCGCCCTGCGGGGCGACCGTGGCCTCACGGGCGACGCCGCCCTCCAGTTCGCCCCAGATGTCCGACCAAGCGTTCAAGGCATCCTGCACAACATTGTTCGTCACATTTCGAAAGTGCATCAGTTCGACCTGGGACGACGGCACCCGGGCGACCGTCTGTGACTCGTCACCCTCAAATCGGACCAATCTCATGCCCTGGCTCATGTGCAGAGAACACGCAAACACCATGCCAATGGCTTGAACACGACGAATGCACTTTAAGCCTCGATCAGTAAAGCACTTAGAGCTGTCAAGCCTGTGGCGACACGCAGAGAGGATGGGCAGAATTGGCCCACTATCTGGACAGTGGTCCATTTCTTGGACCACGAGACAGGGCTGGCGTCGCAGGCGAGAACGACGCCTGTCGTACCGAACTACGAGCCCAAGCCATACTCTTGGAGGCGTTTGTGGAGGGTGGTGCGGCTCAGGCCCAGCTTGGCGGCGAGGGTCCGCTGGCTCATGCCTTCACCGAGCGCTCGCGAGATGATGATCCGCTCGATCAGCCGATGGAGCTCCTCTCTGGCCCCGGCGGCCTCCTCTGCGGTTTTGTAGTATCGGTCCAGGAGCATCCGCAGGTCGCTCTGCAAAGCGTCGGGACTGGGCTGACGCCAGCGGGCAGGTCCACCCGATGTCCCGTTGAGGATCTCGGCAGGCAGGAGTGTCATCGATAGCGTCTTGCCGGGACTCATCACGACGGCATGCTCAACGCAATTCTCCAACTCTCGTACGTTGCCGGGCCAGGAGTACGCGAGAAGATGATCCAGGACTTCACGAGAGATTTTCGTCACAGTCTTGCCATTTTCTCGGTTGTATTTCTCCAGGAAGTGGTCCACCAGCATGGGAATATCCTCCCGCCGCTCGCGAAGCGCAGGCAGATGGATCGGCACGACGTTCAACCTGTAGTAGAGGTCATGGCGGAACCGGCCCTGGCGGATAGCCTCTTTCAAGTCGGTGTTCGTGGCGGCCACGACGCGGACATCCACGCGGATCGTCTGTGTGCCGCCGACTGGTTCGAACTCGTTCTCCTGCAGCACCCGCAGAAGCTTGACCTGGAGACGTGGACTCATCTCCGACACCTCGTCCAGAAAGAGCGTCCCCTGGTGGGCCAGCTCGAACCGACCCTTGCGGTTCTGGATGGCGCCGGTGAACGCCCCTTTGACGTGGCCGAACAACTCCGATTCGAGCAACGTCTCCGGCAGGGCCCCGCAATTGACCTTCACGAGCGGTCCCTTGGAGCGGGGGCTGTTATAGTGGATCACATTGGCGACCAACTCCTTGCCCGTGCCGGTCTCACCACTGATGAGAATGGGGGCGTTGGACTTGGCCGCTGTGGCTGCAGTGACCAGGACGTGCTGGATCGACTTGCTCTGGCCGATGAGATTCTCCAGGCGATAGCGGCTGCGCAGCTCGCGGAGCATCTGCTCATCCCGGACGAGAATCTCCTCCTTCTCGACCTGAAGCACCCGGTTGATCTTGAGCACCTGGGAGGCAAGCGAAGCCACGATGGACAGCAGCCGCAGGTCCTTGTCAAGGGTGGACTCGACGGCGAATGGGCGATCCACGCTCAGTGCGCCGACGGTCTCGTTGTCCACCTTGAGGGGCACACAGATGAACGCGATCGGCCAAGCCGAGTCTGCTTGGCGAGCCGAGGTCCGGTTCAAGAACCTCGCATCCTGGGAGATGTCCGGCACGGCCTCAGGCAGGCCGGTCTTGACCACGGAGCCAGTGACACCCTCGCCGATATCGTACTGACCTCGCGCCCGCTCGGCGCTCGACAGCCCGTGCGCCGCCACGATGCGGAGCTTGCCGGTTGTCCGGTCGAGAAGCACGACGGTGCCGCGAATCATTCCCAATTCGCTCGCCAGCACGTTCATGGTCTCTTCGAAGAAAGAGTTCGGGACCAGGGCCGTGCCCAGCGCCTCGCCCATCCGGGTCAACAAGCTGAGCTCGCGGTCTTCCCGCGACTCAGTCGCAATCGCCAGTTTGCCGTCGACGACCCGGAACCACTGGGGCACGCCGATGGCCGTGCTACGCCGGTTGGCTGCCTTTCGCAAAGTCAGCGTGCGAATCCCTCGGGAGATGCCGATCTCCAGTACTACCTGTGTGATATGCCGCACCTTGGCGAGGAATCGTGAGGAGTGAGCTTCTGTCTCCAGAAGCCAGTACGCGATCGTGCTAAGGTCGAACAGCCGCGGGCAGATGTGTCCAAAAAATCGCAGGACGACATCCTCGTCCCCCCAGAGGTCCAGCATCCCCGTGAGGCTGTCAAAGACATAGCGCGTCTTGGCTCTCTCGGCAGACCCCACTTCGGCCAGCATTCTCTCCAGCTCGGCGGCGTCAGAGGGATTCTCCACACGGACTACGGCCTCACGCAGATCATTCTCCGGGGATTCGTAGAAGTCGAGGAACACACTGTCGTTGTTCCCCTTTCCCGATGAGAAACAGTCGACCAGCCGGAAGGCGCCGTGCGACATGAGCCCCGCGTACGTACGACTGATCGTCTGTGGCGAGCGATTGAAACTCACGTACGCGACGGGCGAGCCCTCCGCCTCGCAGACCGCCAGGAAGCTCGAAATGAACCTGTCCACCGGCGCGCCGGAGTCTACCTCCAATACGATGTTGTCGCCCGGCAGGACACCACCCACCAGGCGGTCAATCTCGACAATTCCAGTTGTCAACGCGGGTTCACTCAACTCAAGCCCCCTGAATCCTCACCGGTGGATCTTACCACTGCCATCGACGTGCCCTCACAGGTGCATCCTGTGTTCTGCACGTGGGCCCATTGACGTCGGTCGAGCACTCCAGCGAGAACGATCTTCAGCAGCAACACCACCTCATTCTACCATACGCCGCACTCCCGCGGGGAAGAAAACCACGCGTGCACTCTGTGAGTAGGGAAGGCACACCTGTTCGGATCACCGCTAGGAGCGGTTGGGACCTTCACGGCGTCTCACAACGAGCCTGGGACGAGGACATCAAGGCCTTTCCTCACACTGCTGTGAGACGACGAGGGCTCGACAGGAGCGAGCCCATGAAACAAAGCTGGCCTGTACCGGCGGCGAGCGTTCACGCGGCCTATGGGTTTGGACCTTGCGCCCGGCTGGGCCGGATGATATGATGCTTCGATGCACGAGATTCTGAAAAGTCACATTGTGCACCTCCTGCAAAAGGACAGCTCGCCCCGCAAGCTCGTTCACTTGGAACAGGAACTGGGCATTACCGGCGAGCTGAGAGCCGCCTTTCGAGAGGCGCTGGATTCGCTCTGCGCGGAGGGGACCGTGATCGTCGGCGCAGGGAATCTCGTCAAGCTCCCGGCGATCTCCAACGAGATCACCGGAACCTTCCGGGCCAACGCTCGCGGCTACGGCTTCATCACGCCCCAGCAAGACACCATGGATGGCGATCTCTTCATCCCCGCCAACGCCACCGGCAACGCGATGACCGGGGATCGCGTCGTCGCGAGAATCGTGCGAAAGAAAGGCCAGGACCGGTACACTGGAGAGATCGTCAAGGTCCTGGATCGCGCACATACGACTGTCGTCGGCACGTTGCGGCAGGAACAGAGCCGATGGGTGGTTCAGCCGGACGGCGGGGACTTTTTCCGGCCCATCGAGGCGGAAGGCGTCGACATCCGCAAGGCCCGCCACGGCGACAAAGTGGCGGTGAGGATTCGCGTCTATCCGACGCGCTCCCAGCCGGCTCGCGGCGTGATTACGGAAGTCCTCGGCCGGCCGGGCAAGTTCGACACGGAAATCTCCGCCATCATTCAGCGTCACAGCTTGCAGGAGGAGTTCGATCCGAGCAGCCTGGTCGAAGCCAGCAACGCAAGGGAGAATTTCGATCCGCGTGACACTCGCGGCCGCCAGGATATCACCGGCGATCTGGTTATCACCATCGACCCACCCGACGCGAAGGATTTCGACGACGCCATCAGCATCACTCGTGACGAGCATGGGCGATCGGTCCTGGGCGTGCACATTGTAGACGTGAGTCATTTCGTTCCCGCCGGCGGCGCCTTGGATCGCTGCGCGTCTCAACGCGGCAATAGCGTGTATCTGCCGCGTCGAACGCTTCCGATGCTCCCGGAGATGCTGAGCAATGGCGTCTGCTCCCTTCAGCCGGGCCAGCCACGATACACCAAGAGCGTCTACCTGACGTACGACAAGGACGGCCGGGTCCAGGCCACGCGATTTGCCAATACGATGATCAAGTCCAGTGCCCGCCTGACCTATCAGCAGGCCGATCAAGTATTGAGGGGCGACACGGGCGGCCTTTCTGCCGAGGTCGTCGCCCTATTGTACGAGATGGAGGACTTGTCCCGGCGGATCGAGCGCCGCCGACGCCGGGCGGGCATGCTGCAATTGCAGACGTTTGCGAGTGAACTGGTGATGGACGAGTCCGGACAGGTGGTCGGCGTTCAGCCCGAGGACGCCAGCTATCCACACACGATCATCGAGATGTTCATGGTCGAGGCCAACGTGGCGGTGGCGATTCTGCTCGACCGCTACTGCATTCCCTTCATGCGGCGGACCCATCCCGAGCCGGCTTCCGCCGCCTTTCGGCGGCTGTCTCAGACCCTCCGGCTGCTGGGAGTGACGCTCGCGCGTCGGCCGCAGCGTGCGGATCTGCAGGCCTTGTTGGATCGCGTCCGCGATACCCGGGCGGCACTGGCCGTGAACATCCTCGTGCTCCGCAGCCTGGAAAGAGCGGCCTATTCCCCGGCGAACGTGGGCCACTACGCCCTGGCCGCCCGCAAGTATTGCCACTTCACGAGCCCCATCCGCCGCTATGCGGACCTGCTGGTGCATCGCGTGCTCGACAGCTATCTGGTCGGCAGGGTGGACTACGCCCGTCGCCAGTATTCGTTTGCCGATTTGGCGCAACTCGGAGAACATATATCGGCAACAGAGCAGGCGGCAGAGGACGCCGTGCAGGAACTCAAGACGATTCTCGTCCTTCACCTGCTGCGCGAGCGCGCCGGGCAGGAGCTGGACGGGGTCGTAGTGAGCCTCACCGGATTCGGGGCCGCCGTATACGTGCCCGAGTATGGCGTGGAAGGCATGATTCGGCGCGAGGCCCTGGGGCCGGACCACTGGCAATTCGACGAGCAGAACCAGTGCCTCATCGGCCGTCATACCCGCGTGATCGTGCGCCTGGGCCAGGCCCTGCGGGTGCGCATCGTCGATGTCCACCCGGCCGCCGGGCAGCTCGACCTGGCTCCTGCCGTCGACTTGGTCGCGAGAATGCCCCAGCCCGCGCAGTCACAGCAGGGCCGCCGAAAACGCTCGCGAAACCACCGGAGCCGCCGGAAATCGTAGAGACGCAAAATCTTGCGTCTCTACAGGCGTGCGGGTAGACTGAGAGTGCCGGAGCGCTGAAGCGCGGGTTCGAGTACCCGGTTTGAGGCTGAGAAAACCGGGGGCGTCAGAACGTTGCCTTATGGGCACATCGATCCGGTTCGCCGGAGCGCCTTGCCTCCTTGCGATCAGTCCGCTCCGGCATTTCCTCTTTGATTTCCGACTCTACGGATTCGGAAAGAACGGAAACAGCTCCCGAATTTCCTTTTTTGAGGGTTGGCGGCCGTACTCACAGATTTCGAAGGCTTCCGCGTAGCGGATCTTGCCGGCCGGTTCCTGGCCGTACCAGTCGGCGAGCGGCTTGCGGAACTGGTTGGCTGCGCCGGCGAACGAGCGGTCGAAACTGCTGCGGACCTGCTGCTCGCGGGCTTTACGTTTCTCCGGGTCGCTCGGGTAGGAATTCTCCGAACCGTCGCAGCCGCCTTCGAGCGTCTGCGAGGCCAGCGCCAGCACCGCATCCAGCTTCTTGCCGATCACTTCGTCGATGCCGACGGCGATGTCGGGCGAGAAGGGGTTGGGCTTCTTGAATCCGTCCTCGTAGTACAGGAAGACCGGGTTGCGTTTGAGGTAAGGGGTGTCCGGACAGAAGAACGCGACGGTGGCCATGTAGCCGGCGTCCTGGACCAGCAGGCCGACGTTGCGGTGGTCGGGGTGGTAGTCGTTGGGCCGGTGACACATCACGATGTCCGCTCGCCACTGGCGAATCAGGCGGACGATGGTCTTGCGATTCTCCAAAGTCGGCATGAGCTCGCCGTCGTGGATGTTGAGCACTTCCGTGTCGATGCCTAAGATCTCGGCGCATCGCTTGACTTCCGCGGTGCGTCGCTGAGCCAGCGGCCCGCCGGCCATGCCCCAGTGGCCGATGTCGCCGTTGGTGCAGGAGACGAACTTGACGTGATGGCCGCGGGCCGCCCACAGGGCTGCGGTGCCGCCGGCGCTGAACTCGCAATCGTCCGGATGGGCGCCGAAGCAGATGATCCGCACCTTGCCATCTGTAGAGTCTGGCGCCGGCGCCGGTTTGACCATCGCCGGGCCCTGGGCGCCTGCATGGCCGGCAAGAAGGAGCAGTGCCTCAGCCAGAAACAGACCTGTGACAAGCCGCCGTGGTCTCGAAAACATGGCACTCATTGCTTGGTCCTCCAAATCATTTGGCTGTGAACGTGTCTTCGTGATTGATGGTTCCTGTGGTGCTGTAATGTCGGAAGGTGATCGACGGTACATCCTGTTCGCGTTCCACGAGGATCATGAGGAACCCGCCGCAGATCTTCAGGTAGTGGTGCACAGGTGTCCTCATGGACTCGCTGAACCCTCCCGCGTGCTGATCGGAGCTCGGGCCGCAGGCGTATTCCCGAACGCCTGTGTCGGGATCGCTGGAGACGTACTGCCAGTGGCGGTCTCCACAGACGATGTACATGTTCTTCTGATTGCCGATGAAGTTCCTCAGCTCCCTGCCTTCGTACGTGAAGCCCTTGTTGGCGTAGCTGTCATTCTTGTTCTGGCGGTCGGGTCCGACGAGCGGCGCGGGACTGATCAGGATGCGAAACGTGGCATTCGACTCCCGCACGGTCTGAAAGAACCACTGCTTCTGCTCGCGTCCCCAGATGGTCTTGTCCGGGCCGTCCGGCTGATCGTTCGGACTGCGGAAGTCGCGTCCTTCGACGAGCCAGATCTGAAGGTCCCTGCCCCAGCGGATTGTCCGGTAGGTCTTCTCGCCGATGGGAACCTGCTCGCGAAAGACGGCAAGTCCCTGTTCCCAGGTCAGTGCGCCATAGCTCTGCCCGGGCCAGCAGTCGTCCTTCAGGGTATCGTGGTCGTCCTTCATGAAATAGGCGGCCACGTGGGCATGAAGGTCCCGCTGGAAGGGCATCGCGAAGATGCGATTCCACTTGAAGCGGGCCAGCTCCCGGCTCCTGGCGTAAGGCAGAGGTCTGTCGTAGTACTCGATGTCACCGGTATTGACGACGAAGTCCGGATCGAGTTTGCGCATCCAGGAGTAGATCCGGTGTCCGTTCTGGGGATCGTCGCGCCGGGGATACTCCTGACACGTGACCACGGTGAAGGCCACCCGGGCCGGCGCGTCGGGCTGCGGCGCGGTCTTGAAGCCGGCCGACATTGTGCAGCTTGGCTCTGCCGCGTTGGTCGGGCGGCCCTGGATTTCGAGTTGGTACTGCGTGCCCGCCGCCAGGCCGTGGAGTGTGAACTGATACGTGAAGTCCCTGCTCGGATCCACGGCCTGCCAGGGAGTCGCCTGACGATCCTTCTGCGATCCGCACGGCCAGTAGATCACTCGCACCTCGCCGGCGGCCCCGGGAACGCTGCCTTCCATATCGTCGAGGGTCCGGCCTCGCGGCACGGCGTCATCCTTCGTCGCCCAGGCGAGTCCATCGATGTTGCGTTCCCGGTGTCGAGTGAGACGGGTCCAGACGATGGCGGAGTCCTGGCGGGCCTCGCCGATCTTGATCCCGTCGGCCATGAACGGACCGTTGTCCTGCCCTGCGACCACGGGAATGTGCACGATTGCAGCGATGACCCAGCAAGCTGCCGCAATTCTCCCCATCTGCATCGTCCTTTCATCACTGCCGGCTGGCTACTCCTGTCGCTCGCGGAACTCACCTGCGATCCGGGTGAACAGGAAGATCGCCAGGATGCCGACGATCACGTGAGCCGCCAGAGTGTACCAAACGTACTCCGCGTGGCCGCGGTTCTGGAAGTAGCCGGAGAGGGGCGTGTAGATCTTGGCGCTCGTGTAGCCGCCAATCGCCGTGGCCAGGAAGTTGGACCCCATGTACAGCCCGGCCTTCTCCTTGGGAGCAATCCACGTGATGTACTCCTGAATCCGCGGCGAAGTGATCATCTCCCCCACGGCGAACAGGAAGATGCCCAGGAAGACCAGCGCCGGAATGGAGACGGCGGCGTAGCCCAGGACCACGAAGCCCGCCGCCGCAATGAACAATCCCCAGAGAAAGGCTGGAATGGGCCGGGCCCGCTCCACGATCCGCGAGACGATGAGCTGGAAAATCATGATGATGTAGCCGGTGTGGGAGATGGTCTCGCCGAGAATGCGTCGAACGCCCTGATCGTCCGTGTGGGAAAAGAAGTTGGCGAAGGCGGTGCCGAACACGGCCTTGATGTTCAGGTACAACCGAGCGGTGTCCGTGGCCGACTCCACGTACACGGCACACAGGTTAAAGAACGCCCAGAACGGCAGCCAGAAGAAGACGCCCAGCAGGACAAGAAACGTGGCGAATCGCACATCGGCGAGCGTTGTTCCGATCTCTTTGAGCTTGCGGCCGAGAGTGGTCCCCTCTGTCTGGCGAGGTGGTTCCTTGTAGAAGAGGATCGTGATGATCAGCATCGCTACCACGGCACCTGCCGAGGCCATGAAGGCATAATTCCATGAGATAGCACGCAGCCTGCCGGCGACGATGGGTCCGAACGAGCCGCCGACGTTGACCATGGCGTAGAAAATCCCGAACCCCAGAGTCTTGTTGGTCTTGTCGGTGACCGCACGGATGGTGCCGGAGATCAGCGGCTTGAAGATGCCGGCGGCCAAACCGATGCTAAGCATTGTCAGGATAATCCCAGAGTAGGATTTCGTCAGGATCAGCAGCAGGATCGAGGGTAGATAGGCTAAGTACGAGATGATCAGGATCTTCTTGAAGCCATACCGGTCTGCGAAGGTCCCTGAGATTACAGGAGTCACGTAGGAGAGCAGCAGAAAGAGGCCCTGCACGTTCCCTAACTGCTCACGAGAATAGCCCAGTCGAGCCATGTAGATCCCAAAGCCGAAGTAAATGCCATAGTAGGCGAATCGCTCCAGCACCTCGACGGTGTTGGCGACCCAGAACACGCCTGGGAAGGGGGTTCTCTTATCCATAAGACGATCGGCCTCCCAAAATCCCGGCAATTCCGGCCGGTTACCAAGTTCCTTGTTTCCAACCTATGCCGGGCGATTCTATGAGATGCCGGCGTCTGTGCAAAGGGCATGGCGGAACAATTTCGAAATTTGAAATTCGAAATTGGACGTAGCACAGTGGCGGTCCGCAGGATAGCATAGTTCGCCGATTGTGATTGTAAGGACCGATGTATGGAGATCAGAGACCACGGATCATTCATCGTCGCTCGTTGCTGGTTGTTGGTTCTTGGTTGTTCGTTGTTGACGAGTGCAGAACCGCCGGCCAGTGGCCCACTGACGCTCCTGTGGCAGATCGGCAGGGCCGACGGGGACAACGCGGAATTTGCCTTGGCACCGGGCGGCTACGCACAATTCAAGAACGACGGCTTCTACGTAGTTTCTGTTGCGGAAAGGTTAGGGGTTGAAAAGAACGGGCGCATCGGCTTTTCTGTGAAGGTCTAAAACAACCCAGAA
>JAFGJR010000114.1 GCA_016928975.1 Sedimentisphaerales bacterium
CCTACGGAGATCACTGCGGTGGGTCCATTTTCGATGCCGATTCTACTCCCCGACGTGGGGCCCTTTTACATGCCGATTTCCAATTGCGCGACCGAGAGCCGGATCAAGGCCCGCTTCTAGGGCCGCGACAATGCGAAGACCACGAGGGAGAGACTTGAGCCGCTCGAGGAAAAGTCCGACGACCAACTCAATCGGGAAGGGATCGATCTTCACTCGCTCGGAACCGATGTTAAGGGACTCGGCAATGGACTCGTCGCGAGCTATCCAGAGTACCCGGACACGACCCGGCCGCCGAGTGGCGAACGTGGCCGCAGGATACGTCCAGACCCCTGGATTCGCTCGTACGACGTGAACATCATCGATTACGATGACATAGTCTTCTTCGAGCGCCAGGTTCCTGTCGAGAAAAGTCAAGTCCTCTGCGCCGTCCCTGATTGCGTTGAACCAAAGTATCGATGACGGGACGTGGTCGCAGCACGTTCGCCATGCTCGACGTACCGCCCAGCACGTCTTCCCTATGAAAGGCGGACCGACAATCAAGGTGTTCCATCCAAGCGGCAAGCTTGGTGTCGAGCATGCTTCTTCCTCGATGAGGTTATCAATCTGTACTCCAAGTTGATCCGACCCTGCCCTTCGTAGCGCCTCGATCAGGTGCCGCCCCAGTACTTCCTGGAGGACACCGACAGTGATGTTGAGGTGTTGCACGCATATCCATTGGTGCTCCGGCCGTTCCAAGATCGAAATGAGTTCGGAGCGCTCGACAACGATGAGCTTCCGCCGGAACTCACGTTCAATCTCCTTTTCCCATTTCTGCTGTACTTTGCGTGTGACAACCCGCGGAGTGGCAAAGATCAGTTCCTTCACGTCAGAGCGATTGTCGACAGCTCTCGCAGCATCACTGCGAACCTTGGACAGTTTTGCCGTCAGCGAACACGCGAAAGACCGAATGACGCCATCGGATGATTCCCCGAGGATGGTGATTGCGTCTTCTCCGAGGTCAGCACGCTCCGCCACCGATGCCAAAGACGGCCAGCGTGAACGCAGGCACTGGTAGGCAAGCCGTTGAAAGGCTATGCCATTTTCTTCTTCGATCAACGCATCAAGGGCTGTGCTGATTTGTGTGCGAAGCGTATTCATTTATGGTTGGCCGGGAGCGAACTGGCGTTAATGAACCACGCCGGGGAACCTTCGACATGCCCATCGTCGAACCAGACCTTCAGGCCGTCCTTCTTCAGCCGCTCGGCAATGGGGCGCACCACCGGCTTGTCTTCTGAGCTATGGCTCAGGAATACGTCGTATTTGAAATCCTCTGGCATCGCTCGCACCTTGTGTCTCGGCGCTTCCGGCAACCGGTTCAGGACAGACGTGTGACGGCGAGAACGCGGCCAGCGGTCTCCAACACACATCTGTCCCACCGGTACCATCACTACCCTACCCGCAGGTGCACGCCGCGTCAACTGGCAAGACTGGTTTCCTTCGTTCCGGCCTTCGTGCTACCAAGTCGCACCACCGCGTTTTTCTGACAAGCATCTTCGACGAAGCTGGTGTAAGTCACGAGCGCAAAAGGACATAGAGACAACCAGTGGCACGAATCACACGAATAGACAAGGCAAGACAGGCAGATCGAATTCGTGTCATTCGTGCAAATTCGTTGTTCAAAGGCCTCCCGGTCGCGGCGCAGCGAGGCGAGGCCGCGATGGGACTCTCGCTGGCCTCCGTGGGTTCAACTGCCGATATCGAGCATGCCTACCATTGCGTAGGCATGGCACCCGGCGTCGTAAGTTATTGCATGTCAGAGAATTATGTCTCGCGCAAAGACGCCAGGATCGCAGAGGTCAACCCCGTTGCCGTCCTGTCTTCTTGACATTCCCCCGCCCCCGATCAAATCGGGGGACAGGCGCGGCGAGAGCTGGTTTTCGTTGTGACTGAAGGCCAGATGCATCTACCAGGCTATCCTCGACAACACGCCGAAGGCCTGGCCACAATTTTGCATTTTTCTTCTGGACAAACGTCCATAGGCCGGTACAATTCTCACATGACGTGGCGGAGCGTTCCGCCGGATAATTCGGCCTTGTGAGACAGCGAGAGCGGCAGCATTGACAATTGCCACGGCGAGACGTGGCAGACACCTTGTGACTTCGCTGGACTCCTGGGGCCGTGTGGTGTTTGTGGTGTGCCTGCCTTCGTGGCGGGCCGGCGCAGCGATGGCGATTCGGTGCGCCCAGAAAAAGGAGGGCAGTATCATGACCAACAAATCTGTGGTGTGCATCGTGCTCGTGTCCATGTTGCCGGCTGTGCGGGCGGCGGAGATCCAGGTGAACATCAGGACCAGCGGGTCCCAGGCCAACCCTGCCGTGGCTATGGACGCCGCCGGAGGCTCGATTGTCGTCTGGAGCAGCTATTTCACGACATCGGGGCGATCCAATGATATTCTCGCTCGCCAGCTCGATCCGCTGGGCGACTTCGTCGGCGACGAGTTCCTCGTGAACACCATGACCGCAGGCAACCAGACGGAGCCGGCTGTCGCGACGGATACCGGTGGCGGCTTCGCGATTGCCTGGCAAGGGCCCGGTCTCGATCAGGAGGACGTCTTCGTGCGGCTGTTTGACCCGAACGGCCAGTCGACCGCCGACGAGCTGCTCGTCAACTCGCGCACGGCGGGTCGGCAGCTCTATCCAAGTGTCGCCATGAGCGATGCCAGACTCATCCTCGCATGGGAGAGCCGCGAGGTCGTGGCCGACGTCAACCGGATCTTCGTTCATGCCCAGGTGTTCGAGCCCAACAGCGAGGCTCTCGCCACGGAGATCACGCCCGACACGACCGCGTACAACGGCCGGTATCCACGTGTTGCGGCAGACAGCGCCGGCCACTTCGTCGTCGCGTGGATGCAAGACCGCAGCAGCCATCCGATCATGGCCCGTCTGTTCGATCCGAACGGCGTGCCCGCCACGGACGCATTCCAGGTGAACACCGAGAGCATCGCCTCGCTCACTCGGCCGGCCGTCGCGATGACCTCGCTCGGGTACTTCGTCGTTGCCTGGGACGGCGATCCGAACCGCGCGAGTGATGACGACGTCTACGCTCGGCTCTACGATCCCGACGGCCAGCCTGCCGGCGAGCCGCTCGTCGTCAACACGGTCCGCACGGGCGCACAGAGGTGGCCGCAAGTGGCGATCAACGACGCGAATGAGTTCGTCGTCATCTGGGAGCACGACACGAGCGATCCCAACACCGCCACCGACATTTTTGCCCGGCGATTCGACGGCGAAGGCCGACCGATCGGCGACCCATTTCAGATCAACACCTACGCGCAGAGCAGGCAGAGATACCCCGACGTGGGCATGGCGGCTGACGGATCGTTCATCGCCACGTGGGAAAGCCAGGGCCAGGACGGCGCCAGTTACGGCGTCTTCGCTCACATCACCGCCGCAACGACCACGTCCGATGCCAACGGCGTTGGCCCCTGAACCGAGTCATACGGCGCAGAAAAAGCCCGGCACGCTCACCCGTGGCAACACCGCCTGTCATTTTTCGATTGAAGCGGCGGGAGACTCCGGCTATCCTGACGGTTACCGTGGGATCTTTACTGAAACCTGGGATTTGGAGGTATCGACCGTGATAGTTCACAAGCGCCCGTATGTAGTCCTGTGCGGTGTTTTGCTGGCCGCTGCCGTGGGTTCCGCCGCGGTGCAGGACGCGAACGATTTTCTAAAGACCGAGCTGGACAGGGTCAGCTATATCATCGGCCGCCAGATCGGCAACGAGTTGAAATCACAGGGAATCGACAACGTGAACGCAGACTTGCTGGCTCGCGGCCTGCGGGACTTTCTGGACGGTCGCAGCGGCCCGCTCACTCCGCAGCAGCAACAGGAGATCATCATGGCCTGGCAGAAGAAACGCAAGGAGCAAACCGAAGCCGAGCAAGCCAAACGCGATCAGGAGTCCATCAAGGAACTCGGCGACAAGGGCTGGAAACTCAAGCTCACGCAACCGCCGATGATGGCGTTCGATCCCAATACGGAGCACTTCTGGATTCTCGATACGAACAAGGGTGAGATCCGGATCAAGCTGATGCCGGCGGTTGCCCCGATGCACGTCACGAGCACGATCTTCCTGACGAACAAGGGCTTCTATGACGGCACAATGTTCCACCGCGTCATTCCGGGTTTCATGGCGCAAGGCGGCTGCCCGCTGGGGACGGGGCGAGGCGGCCCCGGCTACGCCTACGCGGGCGAGATCAAGCCCAACGTCAAGCACGACCGGCCCTACCTGCTGAGCATGGCCAACACGGGCCAACCCAATACCGACGGCAGCCAATTCTTCATCACGTTCAAGCCCACGCCCTGGCTGGACGGCAAACACACGATCTTCGGTGAGGTGGTCGCCGGACAGGACACGGTCAAGAAGCTCGAAGCCGCCGGCACCGCGCAAGGCGAGCCCAAGGAAGAGCTCAAGATCAACAAGGCGAGGATCGAAGAGAAGGCCAAGCCGTAGGAGCCGTGGACCGAGACGGATCGACGGATCACAGCGCCAAGCTCAGGCCCGCGTGAGGGTGCTCTCGACGAGGGCTACGAGCCCGACAGGACCTGCGGTCGTGTCCGACGATGAGTCTGGCAGCCCCGGAAGAGTCTCCGCTGGGCGGATCGGTGGCTCACGCCTTGCGAAGCGCTTCCACAATGGGTATCCTCTGGCCGTGATTTCGTGACGCTCAGCACGGTCGATTGTCTTGCTGATGAACAGGGGATGGCCCTATGGACACGGTTCCGGTGCCGGCGCAGGCCGGCGCGCACGCGCGGTACAATATGACCTTCGTCTGGCTGATTTGCTTCGTCGCTGCTTTGGGGGGGCTGCTTTTCGGCTGGGACTGGGTCGTGATCGGCGGCGCCAAGCCCTTCTTCGAGCCCCACTTCAACCTGACGCAGATCGCGACGCAGTGGGACCGCCATCCCGTCGCGCGGATGCTCGGGTTGAACACGGAGGCCTCGCTGAGCGGGTGGGCCAATAGTTGCGCATTGCTCGGCTGTCTGGTCGGCGCCATGGCGGCCGGCGGCTTGAGCGACAAATTCGGCCGCAAACGTCTGCTGATCCTGTCGGCGTTCCTGTTCGCGGTTTCCTCTCTACTGACCGGCTGGGCGGGCAGTTTCAATCAGTTCATCGTATGGCGCATGCTCGGCGGCGTGGCCATCGGCATGGCGTCGAACCTCTCGCCGCTGTACATCGCGGAGGTGGCCCCGGCCGACGTGCGCGGCCGGCTCGTGACGCTGAACCAGTTGACGATCGTCTTCGGCATCCTCGGCGCGCAACTGCTCAACATGGCCCTCGCCCAACCGGTGCCCGAGGGCGCCACGGCGCAGATGATCGCCGACTCCTGGAACGGTCAATATGGCTGGCGATGGATGTTCACGCTCGTCGCGGCACCTTCTGCGCTCTTCTTCCTTTTTGCCTTCCTGGTGCCCGAGAGCCCTCGCTGGCTGGTGAAGAACGGCCAGGACGATCTGGCCCGCCGCGTGCTGACGCGAATCGGCGGCGAGGCGTACGCCCAGGCCGCCACGGCGGATATCAAGAAGACCATCGCCGCAGAGGTGGTCGCCCGGGTCCCCTTCCGTGCCCTGCTGCAACGGAGGATGATCCGAATCCTGTTGATCGGCTGCGCTCTGGCGGTGCTGCAACAATGGAGCGGCATCAACGTCCTGTTCAACTACGCGGAGAACATCTTCAAGAACGCCGGTTTCGGCGTGAACACGATCCTGCTGTTCATCGTCATCACCGGCCTGGTGAACATGGCTTTCACGTTCCTCGCGCTGGGCACGGTGGACCGCTGGGGCCGGCGCAGCCTGATGTTGTTTGGCTGCGCGGGGATCGCCGTATCGCATTTGCTGATAGGTGGCGCCTACGCGATGGACCTGAAGGGCATCGCGGTGCTGGTTTTCGCGCTGGCGGCCATCGGCTGCTACAGCATGTCCCTCGCGCCGGTGACGTGGGTGCTCATCTCGGAGATCTTCCCCAACCGCATCCGCGGCACAGCCATCTCCGTGGCGGTCTCCTCGCTGTGGATCGCATGCTTCCTGCTGACCTATACGTTCCCACTGCTGGAACGAGGCATAGGCACCGGCAACACCTTCTGGATCTACGCGGTCATCTGTGCCGTGGGCTTCGTCTTCATTCGCGCGTTCGTGCCGGAAACCAAGGGCAAATCCCTCGAGGACATCGAGCGGCAGTTGGTGGATTGAGACCGTGTCTTTCAGCCCAGAGGAGAATTCCGTAGCATCCGGCGGCGACCAGGGACCGGGGAAGCGGCCGCGCCGCCAGCGGTACAGCGGCACACATCCCAGGACCTACTCGCAGAAGTACAAGGAGCACAACGTTGAGGCGTATCCGGAGATGGCCGCCCACCTCCTCGCCAAGGGCACGACGCCGGCGAGCACTCACATTCCTGTCCTGGTGGCGGAGGTCATGGAATGGCTGCGGCCCGCGCCCGGCGATGTGGTTGTCGATTGCACGGTCGGCTATGGCGGCCATGCACTGGAATTCGTGAAACGCATCGGGTCCACAGGCAGATTGATCGCCCTGGATGTCGACGCCGGCGAGCTGGAACGCACGCGCCGGCGATTGAGCACAGAGGGTGTCCCGGCCAGCTTTCATCGCAGCAACTTCGCCGGCATCGCCAAGGTGTTGAAGCAGGAGCAGCTTGACGGTTTCGACATCCTCTTCGCCGATCTCGGCGTGTCGAGCATGCAGATCGACAACCCCGAGCGAGGGATGAGCTACAAGCACGAAGGCCCGCTCGATCTGCGAATGGACGACCGGCTCCGACGAACCGGCGCCGACCTGCTCAGACGTCTCTGCGAAGCGGAGTTATCGAACGCTCTGCGGGAGCTGGCTGATGAGCCCGATCATCAGAAGATCGCGAGCAGGATCGTTCAGCGGCGAGCGAAGGAGCCCATCGTCCGGACCTCGCAGCTTGTCCAGATCATTTTCGATTCCAAAGGTCTTGATCGCAGGATCTGGCGCGGGCAGCAGCAAGCGCAGGGGCTGGGAACCTTGCACCCGGCCGCACGCACGTTCCAGGCCCTGCGCATCCTGGTCAACGATGAGCTCGGCGCCCTGAAGGAGCTTCTGCGGCTGGCCCCTTATTGCCTGCGCCCCGGCGGCCGAATCGGCATCATCAGCTTCCACAGCGGCGAGGACCGCCTCGTCAAGAAGTCCTTTCGCGAGGGTCTCCGTAACGGCGTCTATGAGTCCATCGCCCGGGACATCGTCGTTCCGGGTTCGCAGGAGGCTCATTCCAACCCTCGCAGCGCCTCCGCCAAATTCCGCTGGGCCGCACGGTCTTCGCGCGATTTCAATTCCGCTCCGCGCTGAAGACGGTTGACCGCCGTACCGCAACGAGTGTACGCTATGCGATGATGACCTCCTGGTCGCTAGATCCCGTCAGCGCAGTGTAGAGTAGAACAGGGCAGAAGGATGCAAGTGCATAGCGTTATTCCCACGGGACGTGCTGCCATCCTCGCCCGCGAGTTAATGAAGGAGGACCCTGTGAGACCACACGCCATGTTTGTCGCAACCATCCTGTTTCTTGCGCCGGCCTTGTGTGCGGCCGAGACCGGAATCGTCGTAGGCCATTCCCGCAATCAGGATGCCACTTGCGAATTCAGGTTCACGAACGTTCCGTCGCCGTCCCAGAGCGACGCGGCGACCAAGGCGACATTCACAATCGTCGATGGCCAGAGGGACCGCAACGGCGGCGACCTGGACAAGCTCCACGACGGCAAGGTCCCCACGGAGGAGGACCAGCCGGCTCATAACTTCTTCTTCAGCGCCGGCACCGACGGCGGGCGCATCCTCATGGACCTGGGCAGCACGATCACCATCCAGCAGGTCAACACCTATTCCTGGCACCCCGGCACACGCGGGCCGCAAGTGTATGCGCTGTACGCCGACGACGGCGACGTCAACGGCTTCGACCTCCAGCCCAGGAAAGGCACCGATCCGCAGACGTGCGGGTGGAGACTCATCGCCCGGATCGACACACGGGCGAAAGAAACGGAAAGTGGCGGGCAATACGGCGTCAGCATCTCGGAGCCCGGCGGCATCCTCGGAAAGTGTCGCTACCTCCTGTTCGATGTCGCGCGCACGGAGGCTGCCGACGCATTCGGCAACACGTTCTACAGTGAGATCGATGTCGTCGAGCCCAACGCGCCGGTCATCGCGGCGGCACCGGCGATTCCTCCGGCCGCAGAGATACGCAGGGAAACCGTCGAGGCCGAGGGCGGATACCAGATCACGATCGACACCACCGAGGCACCCGACCTGACGGAATGGGCGCAGAAGGACCTTGCGCCGGTCGTGCGGCAGTGGTATCCCAAGCTCGTCAGGATGCTCCCCAGCGAGGGCTATGAGCCGCCCACGAGAGTGAGCATCACGTTCAGTGCGAGCATGCGAGGTGTGGCCGCCACAGGGGGAACGCGCGTCCGCTGCGCCGCAAGCTGGTTCCGACAGAACCTGCAAGGCGAAGCCAAAGGCGCGATCGTGCACGAGCTGGGACATGTGGTGCAGAATTACGGCCGGGCGCGGCGGACCAATCCGGATGCCACGCGGACACCCGGCTGGATCGTCGAAGGGATCTGCGACTACATCCGCTGGTTCCTCTACGAGCCGCAGACGCACGGCGCCGATATCACGGCCCGGAACATCTCACGCGCCCGATACGACGGCAGCTACCGCATCAGCGCCAACTTCCTGAACTGGGTCACCGAAACGTACGACAAGGACATCGTTCGCAAGCTCAACGCCGCCGCGCGCGAAGGCAAATACAGCGACGACCTGTGGAAGGCCGCTACGGGCCACACCGTGCAGGAACTCGGCGAGCAGTGGAAAGCGGACCTGGAGAAGAAGATCGCCGCCGAGGCCGCGGAACAAAAGAAGGAGTGACAGATGTATCGATTATGGCTGGTTGCTCTGCTTCTCTTCGCCTTCACCGCACAGGCGACAGGCGCGGTCTACTACGTGGACAGCACCTCGGGCGACGATGGCAAAAGCGGCCTGTCACCGCGACAGGCGTGGAAGAGCCTGACCAAAGTCAATGACCCGGTCTTTCGTCCGGGCGACAAGGTCCTGTTCAAGCGCGGCACGCAGTACACCGGGCAGTTGCGTCCGCAGGGCTCCGGGCAGCAAGACAATCCAATTGTTCTGGCGAGCTATGGAACGGGCCCCAAGCCTCGCATCGACGGGGAGGGCAAGGTCCTCGACGCCGTGCTCGTCCGCAACATCGAACACTGGGACATCAGCGACCTGGAGGTGACCAACCAGGGTCCGGAGCGCCAGCCCTGGCGGACCGGCGTCCGCGTTGTCGTCGAGGACTACGGCACGATGCGCCATATCCATCTGCGCGGTCTTTACGTCCATGACGTCAACGGCGATCTGAGGAAGTCGCATGAGGGTTGCGGCATCTTCTTCGAGGCCAAGGGCGGCAAGGACTCCCATTTCGACGATCTGCTCATCGAGGATTGTCATCTCGTCCGGACGGACCGCAACGGCATCTGCCAGCGTCGAGGCCGCGGCGCTGCGCGCAGCCTCGGCGTGGTCATTCGCGGCAACCTGCTCGAAGACATCGGCGGCGATGCAATCAAGCCCTGGGGCTCCAACGGCGCACTGGTCGAGCACAACATCGTTCGCGGCGGGCGCACCCGATGCGACGACTACGCCGCGGGAATCTGGCCCTGGGATTGCGACGACACGGTCATCCAGTTCAACGAGGTCAGCGGCATGAAGGGCACCAAGGACGGGCAGGCCTTCGATTCCGACTATCGTTGTCGCAATACCCTGTTCCAGTACAACTACAGTCACGACAACGACGGCGGCTTCATGCTCATCTGCTCGCCTGGCACCTCCTACTGCGAGGGCACGGTCATCCGCTACAACGTCAGCCAGAATGACGGCGTCAACTCCGCTCGTGTGTTCCACTTCGGCGGCGGGCCTGCCAACACCTACATCTACAACAACGTCTTCTATATCGGTCCCGACCAGGACCTGCCTCTGCTGCTGTTCACGGAATGGGACAAGGGCAACGCCCGGAACACCTGTTTCTACAACAACATCTTCTACGTCGCCGGCAAGGTCCGCTACAAGTGGGGCAAGAGCAGCAACAACGTGTTCGAGAGCAACGTCTTCTACGGCGACCACAAAGAACCGCCGGCCGACCCGCGAGCGATCCGCGAGGCGCCGCCATTGCTCGATCCCGGCGGCGGCGACCACGGGCTGTGGTCCGTCGGCGGATACCAGCTTCGCGAGCCGGCGCCGCAATTCGTCGGCAGACTCATCGAGAATAATGGCGGCCGGGACTACTTCGGAAATCCGGTCCCAAAGGATACGCCTCCATTCGTTGGCATCCATCAGCCTCGGGATTAGCGTCCGGGGATTCGCACGAATGTGTAGCTGTACGGCGGTAGCGTCAGCGACAACCCATCACCCTTCAATGGCGCAACGCTCTTGACCGGTACGATCGCCTTGGGAGCGTCAAGCGTGTTCTGCGCCCAGGGTACATCGGCTGTGAGCGTCTCGATCTGCGCCTGCCCTGCCGGCGCGAAGTCCCTCAACGCAATGTCCAGGAGAGTGGGCTCGGTTCCTTTCTGTACGACAGACAGCAGCAGGTCACTGTTGGAGACTCGTGCGGCCAGGGCATCGAGTGTCCTGTAGGTCCAGCCCTTTGTGGCGTTCCGCAGTTCCGGCAAGACCAGCGGAGCTCTGCTTGTCGGGCAGGTCAGCTCCGTGCGAACAGGCGTGGACTCTGCGAAGGAAGCGAACATGGACTGGGCGTAATGACATGGGTTCGCAAAGACGCGCTCGCGGGTCTTTCGCAATCCGCCGCCATGATTGACCGTGGCTGAGTGCGTCACCATCTCCACAAACGGGCCCAGCCGCACCGCCGCGTGGTAGATCAGCACATCGTACAATCCCTCCGCCTGAGTCGGGGGACTGACGAGTGTGTCACGCGTAAGACGCCGTGGGGCGTCCGACGACCCGCCTTGTCCGATATGCGCGAACATCTGTAATTCCGTGACCGCCAGTCGCGGGTCTTTGATTCCACCGGCCTCCATGTCCGCGCGCAAGGCTGCCCACTTCTGCTCCAGCACTTCCGGCACCGCCATGAAATCACGGAACACGTCCAGCGGATCCGTGCTTGGCGGCACGTTGCCGCCGACGAGTGGATGATCGGTTGTCGCCTTCATGAGATCGGCGGCGCCGGCGATCAGCGTGTCGTTCCAGGTCTTGCCCCACATCACCGGAGCCCCGCAGGCGTACAGCTTGATCGTCGAGTCGGCAACGAGCATGGCCTTCGCGAACCGCCTGTACCGGTCCACGTAGCCGTCGGCAGTCGTCCAGTGATACTGCCACTGGCCCCAAAGCTCATTGCCGACTTCCCAGTACTTGACATTGTAGGGCTGTGCATGTCCATTGGCCGCGCGCAGCCTGCCCATCGGGGTGTCTGCGCCGCCGTTGCAGTACTCGATCCACTGGGCAGCCTCCTCGGGCGTGCCGCTGCCGGCGTTCACACAGATCATCGGCTCGCAGCCCACGGCCCGGCAGAAGGCGATGAACTCATCGGTGCCGAAGAAGTTGTTCTCCTGCTGGCCCCAGGCGTAATTGGGCAGGGTCGGCCGTTGCTCGATGGGCCCGACCCCGTCGCGCCAATGATAGGTGCTGACGAAGTTGCCGCCCGGCCAGCGAAGGATCGGCAGGCGCGACTCCTTGAGAAGACGGATGACATCCGGGTCGGCATGGTTGATGTGATCGGCGGGATACAGCAGCACCGTGTCGATCACGAACTGCCCCGGCTTGTCGGCGGTGACTGTGAACTGGTGCGCCTGGTCGTCGGGCAGCGCCGCCGGCACCTCAAGACTCGCGTCAAGCTTCCGCCAATCGGCGGCAACCGGTGCGATCGTCGCTTTTGCGCATGTCTCGCCATCCGGTCCCGAAAGGGACACGGTCAACGCGTCGATGTCGGGCGAGCGTACCCACAGGGTGAGCTCGTACTTGCGGACTCGGTGCAGGGGCAGCCAGGTCCATTGCATAATCCCCTGCCCCGGCTGGCGTACTGTGACGCGCTGTGCTCGTCCGCCGTACTGTCCCGTGTCCGGACTGGCCTGGACCGGCCCCACCTTCGCCCACCAGCACGCCAGTGCTTCCTCTCGCGAGCGGACCAGGCTGTCGAGATCGGACGGCGGCCAGCCCCAGCGGTCCGCATCGCCGCGAATCGCGCGGGTGATCTGCTGGCGGTCGTGGTGGAACGTGACCAGGCCGTCGGGCGTGCTCTGGCCCGTCGAGAAGGGGTAGTCGCTGAACGTCGGGTTCTTGAGGATCTGGGCCTCCATGCCGTTGGTGACATTGAAGTACAGGTGCTCGCAGAACTTGCCCGTGATGAATCGCGGGACGGGATACTTCGAAGTCTCAGCCGCGTGCACAACTAAGGAGGCCTTGTCCTTGGCGCCATCCGCCAGCGATGCATCGGCGACCCCGTACGCCGCGCACAACGACAGACCCGCTGAGGCGACCATCCCCACAACGCCCATGCCGGACGCCCAACCACACACCAGTTTCATGACAGTTCTCCATGTCACAGACTCATCCGAATCACTCCATGCCTCAACCAATGGTACATGATCCACCGCGCCCCAGCAATTCTCTGGACCTGTCTGCGTATGGCGAAAAATCTATGCAACAGCGGTGTGGGCGACGTATAATGGTGCCTATGAAGCTACCGAGATTAGAGAAACCGGACAGATATCAGGGCCTGTATGTGTTCGACTTCGGCGACCACGTCGGCGTGGGATTCACCGCCGAAGAGGTGGCCGAGCTGCTGGAGAGCGAGCGATACGGGCGAGGCAAGGTCTACAGGATTCACCGCGCGTATCCCGACGGCCGCCTGGAGCTCAAAGGGGTGCCGGCGGAGCGGTTCCAGTTGGAGGCCGGGATGTTCTTCTACTCGCGCGATGAGGCCACGGCGCGCGAGGACTTCAGGCGGTTGGTGAATCTGGCGGTACGGGCCGTTCCGCCCTGCCGGGCCAAAGTCCATCTCACTCGGTATGCGGATGACCGCTATGCCGTCGGGCTGATCTACCCTTGCGAGTATGACGACGAGGTCAGCTCGTGGCTGCTGAAGGGCGAGTATCGTACGTCGGGCCAGGCCGAGGGCGGCGTCGGAGCCGTCGAGCGGCATTATCAGGCGAAGCCCGAAATCCTCGACAGACACCAGCTCTTCGGCGCGAGCGAGGAGATCAGCCGCACCGGTGAGGAACTGCTCACGGCCACGGCGCGGGCCGTTCAGCGATAACGGCGCCGGCGAATGGGCCAGTCGCACCCAAAACGCAGGAGATTCCCGCCGCGGCGAAGCCGAAAGGCCGCCTGGCTTGGCTGCGCCGCCGGTCTTCTCTCCCGCCTGCGTGTGCGGCGAAGGCCCCGGATTGCGCCCCGCGATCTGCGAGAGCACGACTATCCCACCAGTACGCAGCGTATGGGCGTTCGCTTCACGGAGCGAATTCGCGACACCTTCCGCTTCCGATGGCTCAGGCGACGGCCCTGACGTTCTTGCCGCCGCGCGTCTCTCCACTCCGGGCGTTCCGCGAGCGGTCCGCAACCGATTTTCCCGGACGAGCGCCGTCGGCGCCGACAATCAGGAGATAAGGGGCTGTACAAATCCTGATTTCACTTGACCTGCGGCGTCGCTTCTGGTATCATACACGAACGTCGGTACCATGGATGGGGGGAACATCGCGGAGGCAGGATTCGCACAAGTTCTGCATGCGCCGCAAGTGCGCGCATCGCTCGGGTCCCCTTCCCGAGGCAGGCGCGTGGGCCTTCATGCGGGCAGAGCAGACATGACGAACGCAAGTCTGGGAGGAGTAGTGATGACCAGAGCAATCGTGGTCGGCATTTTTGCGGCCGCCGTGTCAACGGCAGCGGGCAGCGTCTCACCCACGAGCGTGCTGACGTTCCATTTCGACAACGTCGCCGGAGAGAACTACACGGCTGGCGGCATAGTCCTCGATTCCTCCGGGCAGGGCAATAACGGCTACCTGCTCGCGACGCCTGGCGTGCCGACCTGGCTGGCGGCAGGCCAGTCCGGAGGCGCGTTCGACTTCACCGGCAACGGCACCACCAGCGGCCAAAGCATCCTCGTGCTGCACGACGCCTCGTTGAACCCCGGATCAGGCGACTTCGCCATCGCGTTGTGGATTCGTACGGACCACGAGTACGATGGAGATATCCTGCGAAAGGGCTCGTCCGGCACGGCCGGCACATGGTACAAGCTCGAACACTCGCCGTCTCCATGGAACGACAAGATATCGCTCAACTTCAATACGACCGGCACGGATGCAACGATCAACTCCACGCTGGCCTACAACGACGGCCAGTGGCATTTCGTGGTCGCCCAGAGAAGCGGGAACGAGGCGCAACTGTGGATCGATGGCGCGCTCGACGGGATGGCTCCGGTCACCGGCAGTATCGCGAACACGGCGAACCTGGCGCTGGGAAGCAAGGACACTCTCAACGACGACTTCCTCAATTCAGCCCTGGATGAAGTGTGGATCTTCAACGGCGCGCTGACGGCCGATGAGATCCAAGCGATGTACCAGCCAGTTCCCGCCCCCGGCTCCGTGCTCCTTGTCACACTCGGCACGAGTTTCGTTGGCTATCTCCGCCGGCGAAAGACCCTGTAAGGTTTGCCGAGCAGTCCGGACGTTCGGAAGGCCGCCGTGCGATCCGCGGCCTTTTCTTCACGCAGCGACGGGGCGCCACACCTAGCGCCAACCGGCGCCTACGTCTTCACATAGCGCCTGGATTGCCCGACGGCATGAGCCAGGAACAGAATCCCCTCGCGAATGTCGGGCGAGAGGATCATGCGCACATGGCGCAGGCCCGCAAGCTCTTCCTCGATATCGAGCAGGGAACGCAATACCCCGGCCAATGCCCGAGAGTCCGACGTGGAAGGCTCCTCGATGTCCTTGCGAAGCCAGAGCAGGCCCTCCTCACACTGGACGCCGCCGGCCAGGGCCCCGAAGCAACCGGTGGGAGTCAGCACGACATTCGCCACGCTCAGCGCCCCGTGGCGCTGTCCCTGCCTGGCGAGCTGGTGGACCAGCATCAGCAGATGGCGGGTGAGCGTCGTAGTGACGGTATGAGCCTGGTGAGGCCGGTTCATCAGAACGTAACGCCAGGCATCCTCGAGGCTCAGACAGACGGGCAGCGGTTCGACAAGATAGGCGCTGCCGGCTGCCGCAAAAATGTCCGTGAACCGCGTCATGAACGGTCTTGTGAAATCCGGCGGCTCCGGTGATTCGAGAATCGGGCCCAGGTCCAGCAAAGACTGAGCAGGCCGGAACTTATGCAGCAAGACCGACGCACCATCGGTGCGACAGACCGCTCGAAAGGATTGCGCACCAGCACATTGACCATACTCCGCCGCCGACTGAATGTCGTAGTCGCGGAGCTTCGCCCCTGCACGGAGTCCTGTTGTGGGCCTCACCCGTGGTACCATTGCACTGAACCTTGCGAGTCACTTGGCGCGTCACGGCACGATTGCGGCGCATCGATGCGCATACCTTCTTCATCGGCTGTGGCTGTATTTGGCTTGACCCCGCCTCCATTGCGTGCCTGCAACAGGAATCACAGGGTGATCAGACCCACCCTTATCAGACCTGCCGCAACTCCAAGCCAGCAGACTTCTCCATATGCTGCGTGTACCCTGTCCTATTGTGCTCTATCCTATGCTACTCACGTTGGAAAAGCAAGCAAAAAATGCATGATTTGCGCGGGGCGGTGTTCGGAGGTGGCCGGCCCCGGCAGCGAGACAGGTACAATCGCGGAGAATCAGGTCTATGCGGAGGGATGGGATCCGAAGAGCAGACGCAGAAGCTCGGAGGCCTGAGAGAAATCGGGCACGATGACGTGGGCCCCGGCTTTGACAAGGCGATCGCGCTTGTCCACATTCAGACCATGACGGCGGACCTCATCGCTGGCGATGCCGATGGCCAACCCGTCGCGCTTGCGGGACTCGCGAAGCTCCACCGGCCCGTCGCCGAAGACCGCCAGCTCCGGGCCGCGAAGGCTGTGCTCGCTCATGATCCGGTCGATGACCCTCTTCTTGGAGCAGTCTGTGATGTCGCCGGCGGCGCCGTAGATGCCCCCGTTGAACAGGTCCGCGTAGCCGAGGGCTTTGGATTCCTTGACCACGTCAGCATGGTCAGTTCCGCTGGCCAGGTACAATGTCAGGCCCCGCTCACGAAGCATTTTGAGGAAATCAACAGCGCCTTTGACCGTATAATCGCTGGTGTCGAGCCGGCCGCACTGGAGCCGCGCGATGCGCTCGTTGACCATCTCCATCAGCGACTCGTTATAGATCGCCTTGTAGCCGAACCGGTCCAGCACCTTCTCCGGCGGCACGATGCCGGACTCCCGGACCATCTCCACCAGGGCCTCCATCTGCACGAGGGTCTGGATGCCTGTGGACCTGTCGATATAGTCGAGAACGCGACGCTGCACCTTCTGGTACAGAGCGTCATCGGCGGTCTCGTAGCGGTCGCCGAGGATGGCCTTGATCATGACGGGAGCCATGATCTGCTCCCAGCCCTGTCGTAGCACGCTGATCGTGCCATCTGTGTCGAAGACGGCGTGACGGATGTGACCGAACGGAATCGACGCTTCACAGATCTCGATCTCCGTGTTCGGGATATATCGCGCCTTGCGGCGATCCACCGCCAGCTCCGGCCGATAGATGAAGTCCGGGTCCTTTGCGACGGCCAGAATCTCTTCGCCGTTGGCCGTTCCGGTTTGAAAGAGTTTCTGGACGGTGACCGCGGCGGCGAAGTTGGCAAACTCGGCCGCTTCCACCGGCGATATACCCGCGCCCAGGCACAGGGCCAGCGCGCCGGTCACGGTATCGCCGGCGCCGACCGGGTCGAGCTTCTTAAGCAACTGGATGCCGGGGACCTCGTGGATACCGTCCCCGTCGGCGGCCAGAATGCCGCGCGGGCCGCGCGTCAGGAAGACCGGCCGGTTGAACTGCCGGTACAAGGTCCCGGCGTACTTCCTCATGTCTTCCAACGGGACCGGCTCGTCACGCCCGACCTGAACGCCGTTGAGCCGGGCCGCCTCCCGGTCGTTCGTCTTGCGACAGATGTGCCTGAACTTCTCGCCGCAATGTCGGGAGTCAAGCAGCACAATCTTGTCGCCGAATTCCGCGAAAAGCTCGTTCGCCCGCTCGATGAAGCTCTCGTGGGCGATGCTGCCGGGGACCTGCTGGTTGACAATCAGCGCATCGGCTGTCTGCAAGGCATGACGAAGGCCCTTGAGCAGCTCCTGGTCCGTGGCGAGACTGCGCCGGTTGAAGAAGCCGAAATCGATACGAGGCTCTTCCACTTCCTCCAGGTATGGCTTGCCAAACGTCACGGTATCGAAGTCCTCTCGCTGAACGACCAGGTGCGTGGTGTCGACACCAAGCTCGTTGAATTGCCGGCGCAGCTCCCGACCGAAGATGTCGTTGCCGACCACGCCAATGACCTGGATCACCTTGGGCTTCAGCGCCGCCAGGTTCGCCACGACGTTGGAAGCCCCGCCGAGCGAGTAGTAATGCCGCGCGACGGCCCGCGCGCTGAGACCCGTCTCCTCGGAGACCTCCGAGCCTCGCGGGTCCAGAATCCAGTAGGCGTCGAGGCAGAAATCGCCATAAACCGCCACCGTGACGTTCTCGATTTTCGCCAGGATCTCCCTGATGCGCTGCTGATCCATGCCGGGTCCTATTTCAAAGTCTCGATAATCGTCCTGTAAAGGAGCGGGAAGGTCCTCTTCTGATCGCCTCCAATATAGAGCCCCTGGCCGCGGAAGGCCTGCGGGATGCGCGTCACGACGCTTTTCTGATCGCGGAAGTAATAGCCGGGGGCGGATTCGTCACTCATCTGCGCCGGTTCGTGCTCGCGCAGATCGAAGTCGGCGGTGAGGATGCCATGCGGGACGCAGCCCACGTTGGCAGCCATCGAGACCGCCTTGAGCAACACCTCCGGCCCGGTGACGGCGCTGCCGACGTTCAGGACGACGCCGCCCTTCGTCAGCTTCGTCACTTCGTTCGTATAGAGGAGGAAGTCCCTGCCGGAGCAGCCGCCTTTGGCCTGGCCGTCGAAGCTCGGATGCTGATCGATGACGTCCGTCCCGATGCCGGCGTGGACAGTGAATGGAATCCCCCGCCGATGGCAGGCGGCCAGCACGCTGACTTCCGGATGGCGAAACTCGGCTATCGAGCCCTCCTTCGCGACCAGGGCGAGCACCTGGCGTTGAAACGTCTCATCGACGATCATCCGCCCGAGCGATTCGCCGAAGCCGAGCTTCTGCTGATTGCCCACGGACAGGGCCATGTTGACGTAGGCGAATTCGTACGCCATGCCGAACTGCCCCTTGTCCAGGGCGGCCGGCACGTTTTCGCTCGTCTGGCCGATCAGGGCCAGCTCGAAGTCGTGGATGCTCGTCGCGGCGTTGCCGGCCACGAGCGTCACACCGCCGCGCTCCACAAGATGAGCGAGCAGCGGCCCCAGCCCGTTCTTGATCAGGTGCGCGCCCGTGAACAGGAGGACCGGCTTGCCCTCGCGCCGGGCGGCAACGATCGCGTGCGCCACCGTCCGGACATCTTCCTGAACCCGATCCGGAAGCTCCAGAGCCAGATCGCACACGTCCTTCGGGAACACCAGGTCGTCGAACGCAACCTTGTTGCTCCGCGTGCTCAGCGGATACGTCTTGATCCGCGTCGCGTCGAATGTCTTGTATCCGCCTTCGTACTCCATGCTCAGCCCAGCAATCTCTCCAGACGTTTGATGCATTCCACCATGCAGCGGATCGTGTGATAATTGACTTTCCACGAGTGGCTCATGTGCGTCCAGATGGGCTTGCCCTCGCGAGTCGTCAGTGGCCACCACTCGCCGACCGGGTGATGGATCATCTTGTCGAAGACGAAGCGGTGCACGTTCAGGTACGCCGGCCAGTAGTCCTGGGGCCCGAACCGCAGGCAGGCCTCCAGCATGCCGATCATCACCTCCGCCTGCTGCCAGAACTCCTTCTCCCTGTCGTACACGCCGCCGGCGTGCGGGCCCTCGGTGTACACGCCGCCGTACTCGGGGTCGATGCCGTTCTTCATGCCGTGGTCCATCGCTTTCTTGATCACTTTCTTGTACACGTCCCAATATGTAGCACCCCCGCCCCCGGGGGTGGACCCAGCCGAGGGCGGCTGGGCCACATTTCCAAGCACGTCCACGGCGTGGGCCAGCAGCCAGGCGAATTCGACGTTGTGTCCCGCGGATGTGTTATCCTCCGCATGAGCCTTCTGCCCGCCCTCGGCGAACCGGTCCCAGCCCCAGACGATATCGAACTTGATCTGCGGGGCGACCTTCCAGTCGGGCGTGAACTGCGGAATCCCGGTCCCGTATTCCGGATGCGCGATCCTCTTGAGCAGGATGTCGATGTCTTCGAGCAAGGTGCGGCGATGAACGCTCTGCCCGGTGCACTCCAGCATGTTCGTGAACGCTTCCATCAGATGCATGTGGACGTCGAGAGTCTTGCGATCGCCGCCGAGGGCGCCGGGACTGCACAGGTCCCAGTTGCGTTCGAACATCTCGAAGTAGCCGCCGTACATCGTGTCGGCCGCGTGCTTCTTGATCAGATCGAACGTCTTCTCTGCGTACTCCTGGCCTCGCGGATCGCCGGTGGCCATCGTGTACTCGGTCAGTGAGTACATGGCGAAGCTCAGGCCGTACATGATCTTCTTGTCGATGGTCACCCGGGCCTTGCGGTCGGTCATCCAGTAGAACCCGCCGTACTCTCTGTCCCAGACCTTCTCGATCACGAAGTCCACTCCGTGCCTGGCATAGTCGGCGCATCTGCCGCCGCCGTAGCCGGCCCGGTGTGCCGCCGACATCGAGTAGATCGTCCGCATCTGCGACAGCATCGACTTCTCGTCGGTCCCGGCGTCCTTGCCATCGGTGTCGAAGTGCGTGATGTACCCGCCGTACGTGTCATCCTTGCACCGATCGAGCCAGAACGGCAGCAACTCCGTCGTCAGGTGATGCCTGCACTCCTGCAAACAAGTCGAAACCTGCTTCCTGTCCAGGGCCATTTCGCGGTCCTCCTATGCAACAGCGGTTCCGGGTGGACGCCCACGCCGAGTCCGTCATCATAACGCCCACTGGACGACATGCAAGACCGCAGCGGTGGAGAAACGACGGCCGACTGCCAGCCCGGTCTTCCCTCACGCCAAGCGGAAGTGAGCGCTGATCACCGTTGACACACGGACCAGGTGCCGTTAGCCTGCCATTCGACCCTGCCTCGCCGAAAGATGGATTCGTCCCGCGTGGATGAAGCGCGAGCATATGTCCTGGACCTGAGTTTGGCAGTACGATGAGAACCAAAGCAGGGATCGCCCTGCTATCGCTGTTGGTGACAACTGCGGCCGGCTGCTTCGACAGTCGCGCGGAAAACTCGCGCTGGATCTACCTGTGCAAGGATACCCTGGCGCCCGAAGCTGCCTCGGAACTCGCCGATGACGGCCGCGATGGCCCGATGGAGGCGCGTCGGCCGGCCGTTCTGTTCGTCGCCTATGTGGCTACACCGCACGATGTCGTCGATGCAATGCTCAACGCGGGCCATGTCACCGAGCGCGACGTGGTCTATGACCTGGGCTGCGGCGACGGACGCATCGTCGTGACAGCCGCCAAACGTTACGGGTGCAGAGCCGTGGGATATGATCTCGACCGCCTTCGCGTGCAGGAGGCACGCAAGAGCGTGCAGGACAACCACGTCGCCGACCTCGTCCGCATCGAGCAGGCCGACGTCCTTCACGTCGATCTGAGCGAGGCCACCGTGATAACCCTGTACCTGGGGCCTGAACTGAACGCAAGGCTGATTCCGCAGTTGGCGAAGCTCGGCCCCGGCGTGCGGATCGTCTCCCACGATTTCGGACTCGCGGACATCCCGCCCGACAAGGTCGCGAGCATGACGTCTCGCACGGACCATCAGGTACACACAATCTACCTGTGGAACTGTCCGCTCAAGACCGTTGGCCAGGCGCACGAGGCAGTGCCCTGAGACAGGCGTGCCGTGCCTGCGACTGCCGGTAGCAGGACGCATCGCCGGGCGGCAGGGGTACGACAACCACATCATGTCGCCCATATTCGCAAGGGCGGATGAGAATAGGCAAGCCAGACCTCCTGGGAATCCTGTTGACAGAAAAGCAGTAGCCACGCTACGTTCTCCGTTGTGATAGGATTAGCCTGCGCCAGGACTCTCTGGCAGGACATGCCGGCCGTTCGATGGACGGCCCATGCGGGGACAAAGAGATGGAGCGTTCGAAACCAGAATATGGGCCGCCCACACGCGTCATCGTCGCCGCCCTGGTCGTTGTGAGTGCGCTTGGCTGCAACATGGATCGATCAGAATCGAGACAGGCAGGACAAATGACCGATAAGACTATCGAGCAGGTGCAACAGGAGCACACGGACGCGTGGATGGCGATCCCCGGCGTGATCGGTACGGCGATCGGCCAGTGCAAAGGTGAACCCTGCATTCTGATCCTCACCGCCTCGAACACGGAGCAGGTGAGACGGAGAATCCCGACAACCGTCGAAGGCTATCCCGTCGTCATCCAGTACGCCGGCGAAATCCACGCCCTCGAATCCCCCTGACGAATAAGATGACCTACGTCTGACGCGCCCATGCGCCGCTTGCCCGGGGGCTGCGCGGCCCCTATGGGAAGCGGTCCGGCCTACAATCCCCGAACAAACCTGTACAAATCCTCTACGGCGAGCCGATATACCCTTCAGAGCAAGGAGTTGACCGCGCATTTCACGTGACGCCTGGTCGAAAGGGATAGGCATGTCAAAGCAAGGACGATGTCGCACATTTCTGCTCGCAATGGCAACCTTGTGCACGCTGGTTCTGGCGGGTGTGTCGTCAGGGCAGGATCGGCTGCGGAACGCCTTCGAGCGCATCCGGGAAATCCAGGAACGCCACACCGAACGACTCATGGCCAGAGTGGGCGTCGTCGGCACGGGCCTCGGATTCAACGAACGCGGCCACGGCGCTCTTTTTGTGTTCCTCGAAAACGCCGATGCCACCGGCATCCCCAGACAGCTTGACGGCGTACAAGTAGAGCCCATCATCACAGGCAGGATCTACGCGCTGGCCAAGCCGGTCCAGCTACAGTGGTGGTGGTGGAATCCGTCGCGAGATCGCACGCCGCCGGCGGCTCCGACCGGTCTGACTGCCGTACCCGCGGGGACCAGCCGGATTGATCTGGCCTGGAACAGCAACACCGAGACAGACCTCAACCGTTACTATGTCTACAGGTCGCTGGCCGACGGCGGCCCGTACGCCAGGATCAGCTCCGCCTCGGACACGACCGAGCCCGGGTACTCCGATACCGGGTTGCAGGCCGACACAACCTACTACTACGTGGTGACGGCGATCGACAAGTCGGGGAATCAGTCGGCGTACTCCTCCCAGGCTTCGGCAACCACCCAGGATGAGTCTTCCGAGCCGTCCATCGGACCCCGGCCCGCCCCCATCGGAGTCTCAACCGGACACCCCGCCATCACCGCCGGGACCCTCGGCTGTCGAGTCAAGGACTCCTCCGGCAGAGTGTATGCGCTGAGCAACGCCCACGTGTACGCCAACGAAAACCGGGCCCTCATTGGCGACAATGTGCTGCAACCCGGCTCGTACGACGGCGGCCAGAACCCGCGCGACGCGATCGGCACGCTGGCGGCCTTCCAGCAGATCACCTTCTCTCGCTTCGCCCGCAATACGATCGACGCCGCGATCGCCCTGTGCCCACTGGAGAATCTGGGCAACGGCACGCCCCCAGACGGCTATGGGATCCCCAGGGCCACGACAATCCTGGCCGCGGTCGGTCTGGCGGTGAAGAAGTACGGCCGGACGACGAAGCTCACGGCGGGACAGGTGTATGCCATCAACGCGACAGTCAACGTCACCTATGACTCCGGCGTCGCTCGCTTCGTCAACCAGATCGTCATTACGCCGGGGACCTTCAGCGCCGGAGGAGACTCGGGATCACTGGTGGTGACAGAGGACGGAAATCATCCGGTGGGACTGCTGTTCGCCGGCAGCAGCTCCTACACGATCGCCAACCCAATCGACCCGGTGTTGAGCCGCTTCGGCGTGACGATCGACGGTCAATGACGGCACGCGTAGCGGCAGATCCCCGCCGAGCGGTCTCGCGGACTCTCGACCCTATCTCCTGGCTTGATCGAGGATCAGGCTCTTGACCTTCTGGCTGGGCAGGTTCAGCGCTCCGTAGGCCGCGGCGGCCGCCGCACGAAGGGCCGGGTCCGTGTCGGATCCGCTGATCAGTTCATACGTCGCGTTGATGGCCGGGTCGGCGAGCAGATTGCCGTACAGCTTGGCGGAGTTGACGAGCGACTCAAAAGCCGCAACCCGCACGTCCGGGTCGCCGGACGCATCGAGCGCCATGTCCGCGATAGCCCGCTGAGCGTTGGGATTGTTCACGTACGCCAGCACCTGTCCGGCCAGAATCTGGAGTTCCGGCCGTGTCGACTTCGTCGCACCCACGAGTGCAGGTTGCGCCAACGCCAGATCGATCACCGGATTGCGACTGACCGCCAGCTCCAGCATCGCCTGGGCGGATCGAAGGGCATAGCGGTCCGCCATTTCCGGCGTCCACTGCTCCGCAGCCCCGGTCATGGGCTCCTGGCCTCCCGATGCCAGCGCTTCAGCGAGGTTCTGCACAACGATTCCACTCTCGGTAAACGGCTGACGCGGCCCAGCGTTGGCGATCGCGATGGCGGCGCTATACCGTACCGACCGATCCGCAAACGCAAGCGCCTGCAGCAACGGCTGCGACGGGCCGAGTGTGTACATCAGCGATCTCTCGCCGGCGGTTCTCGCCAGGGCCTCGACGGCCCCCAGCGCCACGGCCGTGTTCCTGTCGTTGACGGCGCGAGCCAGCGCCTGGTGCAGATACTCCGGACCCGACGTCGTCGCATAGACCAACGCGTTGCCGTGCTCCGTCCCGAAGTACTCCGGCATCGGAATGCCCGTCGACTCGGCTTTGAAAAACGCGGCCAGCCACAGGCCGATAGCGAAACCGAACTGCTCCTGTGCCTTCAGCGACCACTCGCAGCAGCGCATGGCCATCAGCTCGTGGAAGTACTCGCGAGCCACTTCGACCCGGGCCAGCCGGCTGGTGTCGCCGTCCCAGAACCAGATATTGGCGACCGGGACCCCTTCCGGCGGACTGAGCGATTCCCTGTGATAGTAGTACTGCTCCGCCAACTGGAAGAACAGAGCCGCCGCCGGGGAGTCGACCGCCCGACGGTCGATCCTGCGAAGACCGTCGGTGGCCAGAGCGCGAAGCTCCGCCGACTGGTCGTTCTCCGCCACGTACTTGAGATACGGCAGGGCCTGGGGGTAACCGATTTTGCCCAGGGCGCGAACGATCTCGGCGCGGACCTGGTCATTGTTCGTTTGCAGCGCGGCCGCCAGAGGCCGGATCGCCGGCTGGCCGATCTGGGGTAGCGCCTCAATCATCGCGGCCAGCTCGTTCTTGGCGGCTGGGTCGCGCATGATGTCAGCCATTGCATCGAGCAGGAATGGCACGGAGTACTCTCCCGCGTCACGCAGCCGCTGGGTGGCTATGGCCTTGCCGCGAGGCGTGGTGCCGAGCCGCCGAATCTCATCGACAATCAGCCTCGGGTCCGTGCGCCGGGCAAACCGACCCCGGTCAATCACCCCCAGAAGCTGCTGTGTCACCTTGGCCAACTCCTCGTCCCTGGCGGTCTCTGCGACCCTCATCGCGAAATCGTAGCCCTGCGGGTTCTGCTGAACGTGCTCGAACAGCGCCACCGGGTCGGGGTCGCCCTGCAGGATGGCCTGGGCATAGCCCTTGGCCAGGTCGAGACGCCCAATCATGGTATAATGGAGGAAGTCGTTCCAGTCCTCTTGCAGTGTCTGTTGTGGGACGGCCGCACCCGCCGCCGTCTCGCCTTGCGCAAACGTGGCGCCGACCACGCAAGTTCCTATAATCAGAATCACCGCGACGGTTCGTCCGTTCAGCATCGACAAGTCTCCAGGTGCCCCTTGTTTGGTTATAGGACCCGCCTGGCTGCAAAATGCAGCAGAAATGGTTCGGAAAGCTCCTTATCTCGCGGCATTTTGCAGTCGGGCGGTCCATCCTTTCCCAGGGCGGTTACAAACTACAAGCCGGTGTAAGTATTCGGCTCCAACACAGTTATACTAAAGTCAAATGCCCCCCCTGTCAACAAAAAACCCCCTTGCCCAGCCTCCCCATTTTGCCACTGCAACTCACGCATTGGCCCCATCGTCAAAGTCCCGACGTTCCCTACGGGATCGCACAGGATCCCTTCCCACCGCAGCAGCGGGTAGTCGCGCCCCTCCCTCATCACACTCACTTCTCCAGGGGACGATTCATACCAGACGAGCCGCCTTCTTTCAGCCAGTGCTGGGCCAGGATATCGAGATCAGCGAAATCGACCCTACAGTCCCCATTGATGTCCCCGGCCACAATCGTCTCGCAGACCGGCCCGCCGAAGTAGCTCTTCGAAGCCTCCGCCGTCCCGCCATAAGCACCCAGATTGATCCGCCCACCACTAGGGAACGGCTCACTACCAATAGCGAGATTCGGGTCGCCTGCATCAATGCAAGGGCTGGTAATGTTATCCATCACCCACGCCTTCGTCACAGGATTCCAACGTCCCCCCTGGGACTTCAGGTGATAGTCCCCATCCATCCAGACATCATCGGCCGGATCATCAGCAGTACCGTTCGGATCCCAGTAACCTGGACTGGCGAAGCAGGGGTCTGTTTCGATATTGCCCTGGCCCCAGGTGATCATGGCATTGGGATCGTGAACGGCTGTCTGACCGCCAGAAGAGTCTGTGTATCGGACTGTGACGGCTCCATGATCATTCCAGATCTCGTCCCCGCCGTCAGAGACTATACAGTTGATTATGTCCACACTGCCTCGCGGGTACATTCCTGTGTCCGCTGGCGTCGCCGCCAGGAGGAATCGCCCATGAGAGGCTCTATTCCCCGACACGGTACAATTGAGCAGACGTACCTCACTCATTCTCATCCAGATCACCCCACCCGTCTTGTACGCGCTGTTGCCCGCGAATACGCTGTTACTCAACGTAGTGAAGTCCGAGGAGCTACTCACCAGTATTGCACCGCCATAGGCAGCTTGGTTGCCCACGAATTTGCAGCCCCACGTCCCGAGTGCCCCGTCAGACAGCAAGATGGCTCCGCCACTTCCTGAAGCCACGTTTTGGCTCAGCACGCAATTCACTAACTTGGTGGCCGTGGCACCTGAATACAATCCTCCTCCACTATCGGCGGTATTCTGGGAGAATGAGCAGTCTGTGAGCAGGGCATTCCCGGCACCCAGAGCCAGTCCCCCCCCATCCCCGGTAGTCTGGTTGCGCTCGAATGTACAATTTGAGAGGGTCGTATCGCCGCCACCGCAGGATAGCCCCCCGGTACCGCGATAGCCGACGTTTTCGGAGAAGGTGCACCTCTCAAGAGTCAGGTGGTCGATGTACGACAAGGACGCTCCGCCGTTAGCTATCTCCGCATAGTTCCGTTCGAATGTGCAACCGCGCACCGTGACCGTGCCAACAGACTTCGAGGACACGTAGACATACATGGCGCCCCCGAAATGCACAGGCTGAGGGAACTCCTCCGGTCCATCCATCTTTCGGACGAAGGCGTAGCCACCAGTGATGATGAACCCATCCAGTTCGGCGGTCAAGTCGCCCTGTAACCAGCCACTTTCATTGTAGCTGACCACATGGATGCAGTTGTCGCTTCGCGTCGGCTCATCCCTGGCGGCGAGAAGGTCGGCCAGTTCCACATCATTACCGGCCAGATCACCACTGAGAATGCTCTTGTATGCGCCAATATCTCTGATATTCGGGTCCGGCATCCCCACGCCGGCGAAGCCTCCCCTCAGCGTCACTTGATCGATCAGATGGAAGGTGGCATCGCGGCTCCGCGAGCCCCCCGGATTGGCCGCACTGCGGTCCGGCTTGTAGACCCCCTGAGCTACCCACACCTCCACCGGCTTCTCTGCTGACTTTGCAGACGTCAGGGCATCTTGCAGGTACTTGAACGCATTCTGCCAAGAGGAACCGTTACCCTGACCATTGGCGTCGTCGTCCACATAGATGATCTTGGCGAGAGATGCCGGGCACGTCGCGAGAATGAGGGTACAAACGATGATTGTGAGACTTGGCCTTTCGTTCTCTTCCATCTTCCGCTCCCTTCAACGCATGGTACATGGCGTCACGCGGCGGCTCGTACAGGAGCCTCCGTGCTACTTGACAGGACCATCCGTCGGATCGCGAAGGCCAGCGGCGTATGAAAGGCGATACGAGAATATGATGACGGATAGGAATATGATCGATCCCTGGCCTGCCTTCGGTATCCGGTTTTCTCGTTTCAATGCATTCTACCGCCGGAACGCGGGATAATGCAAGCGCTTTTGCCGAGGAATCTGTCCGGAAAGTGGTCCGACATTCGGCGGGTGTCGTGACTCCGCGTAGGGCGAGCGTCCCCGCTCGCCCAGGTCGTGCGTGGACGCACGACCCACGAAGAGCGCGCCGGCTCAACTGAAGGCTTTGCGCAGGACGGCTAAGCTCTTGGGGATGGCGGTTTTGTAGTCCTCGTTGCCTTCGAATTCGAGCGAGACGTAGCCTCGGAAGTTGTGCTTTTTCAGGATCGCAGCGATGCGGGGATAGTCGAGGTCGAGCGTATACCAGAGGCCGCCGCCGTAGTAGGTCTTGGCCTGAACCAGGACCGTCTGCGGGGCGCACTGTTCGAGCTTCTGGTAGGGGTCTTCGAGGAAGTTGCCGGTGTCGAGCAGGACGCGCAGCCAGGGCGAGTCGATGGTATTGACGATCCGCAGCAGGCCCTCCGGGGTCCGCGCCAGGCCCCAATGGTTCTCCAAACCGAGGATCACGCCGCACTCTTGGGCCTTCGGCAGGCACTTGCCGATACTGTCGACGACCCACTTGAAGCCGTCTTCCTCCGTATAGCCCGGCAGGACCGGCTCAATGCCGCGATTGGCCATGAGATCGTCGAAGCTCCTGGTCGTGCCCCAGCGGCCGGTGTTGATCCGGATGATCGGAATGCCCAGCCGGTAGGCGATCTCGATCTGCTTGATCGTAAGGTCAACGTTCTGCTGCCGCTTTGCCGCATCCGGCGAGACGAAACCCTGGTGGGTGGACATGCAGCACAGGTCCAGACCGTCGATCAGGGCGCGACGCTTGAGCTTTTGCAGGTAGGCGTTGTCCTCGCTCTCCATCTGCATGAGCAGGATGTCCACGCCGTCGAAGCCCATGCGGGCCGCCTCGTCGATGCACGTCTCGATGGGTATCTTGAGATTGTCTTTGAATCGCCAGAAGGAATACGTGGAGACCGCGATCGGATTGCCGCGACGTGCACCCGAGTCACTCGATGCCTCGCCTTGTGACTTCTCAGCGGCGCGGCCCATTGTGCTGATTCCCGTCATCGCCGCCACCGACCCGACCATAAACGTTCTGCGGTCTACTGTCGCCATATCGCTGCTCCTTTCGTTGAAGTCGCTACATGTTGACTGGGCTTCTGCAAAATGCACATTGGGCCTACTTTGGGAAGGAGAAATCTCGTTTCTCGATTTCTCCTTCCCAAACTGTAACTGTAGCATAGACAACTCCCTTGCGCCAATTCTTCAAGGAAATCGGAGAATGAGATTTCCTTGAAGAATATAGGCCCAATGTGCATTTTGCAGAAGTCCAGCGTTAGGTCAACTGCCTGGGCCTGACAAGGGCGCCGGTGCGGATTTGTGCGGCGATCTGCATGAATCGCGGCATCGCGTGGTCGAAGAATTGCCGGTAGCTCTCGCAGAAATAGCTGTGTGGCACCCCCGCCCCCGGGGGTGGTCCCTTGGGTTCCCCAGCCGAGGGCGGCTGGGCCACATGTGGCACCCGGTCCTTCATGCATCCGCCGCGACACAGCGCCAGATGCCGGCAGACGAGGCACTTGTTGGGGATCGCCTGCTTCTTGCGGGCGAAGGCCTTCTTCTGCTCGCAGGCGGCGAGTTGCTCGATCGGCGTTTCGAGGATGTTGCCCAGCCGCCACGCCGGCTCGACGAAGAAGTCGCAGGGGAAGACGTCCCCGGTGTGCTCGATCACGATGTACTGGCTGCACTGACGGTCGAACGTGCAGAGCGTATGATGGCCGTTGATGCAGTAGCTGAGAATAGAGTCGAAATCGCGGATGCTGAGCCGGTGCGGCCCGAACTGAACCCACCGGTCGAAAACACGACACAAGAAGTCCCCGTATTGCTTCGGCGTAACGGAGAACTCGGCGATCTCGCCGGTCGACGGGTCCACCTCCACGCAGGGGATGAACTGCAAGTATCGCACGCCCAGATCGATCAGGAAATCGAGGATCTCGTCGGGGTGGTCGGCGGTGAGACGGTTGACGAGCGTGAGCGTGTTGAACTCGACCCTGTGCTCTTTGCAGCAGTCGATGGCCCGCATGACGCGGTCCCACGTGCCGTGGCCGCCGAGGTCGAGCCGGTAGCGGTCGTGCAGCTCCTTCGGCCCGTCGATGCTGACGCCGACTAAGAACTTGCTCTCGTGCAAAAACCGGCACCATGCGGCGTCGTTCAGGAGGATCGCATTGGTCTGGAGTGAGTTGCCGACCTCCTGGCCGGCGACGCCGTGCTTGGTTTGAAGCTCAACCGCTCTCTTGTAGAAGTCCAGGCCCATCAGGGTCGGCTCACCCCCCTGCCACGCAAAACCCGACAATTGAAACCGCAGACCCATGTAATCCCTGACGAGCTTTTCGAGCACCTCGTCGCTCATCCGCTGCCGGCCGGTGCCAACCTGCGGCGCACGGCACTTGTAGAAGCAGTACGTGCAATCGACGTTGCAGTCGGAACCGGAGGGCTTGATCAGAAGTGTAAACGGCTGCACCATGAATGATCCTATCGATGATTGACTGGCCAGCCAGACTATGGAACGGACCATGTCATTCCCGCGAAGGCGGGAATCCAGTCCTTTCCGCGGCATTCCTGGACCCCCGCCTTCGCGGGGGTGACATCCTTGGCTGCATGTGACCTTTCAATCATCGATCTTCCTCCTTTGCCGGCTCGATTCGCAGTGTCCAGGTATCCTTCATCGCAGGCTTTTCAGCCTTCAGGAGAATCCGGGTCAATTGCCCGCCCCAGACGGAGCGAAGCCGGCCATCTTCGACCGGGATCGCCTCCACGACCGCCTTCAACCTGGCCTCATTGAACAGCACTCTCACGGCGGTACGAGGTTCGCTCGTATCTGCCGTGGTCAGAAGCAAACGGCCCTCCTTCTCGACCCGGACTTCGCAGGGCGTCATCAGGCTCAGCGTGATCTCGCCCGCCGGCCGTTCAAGCGCGTAGTCTTCCGTAACCACGATATCGCTGCCGCGATGGAGCTGCACGGTACGCGTCCAGGACTTGAGACCCGCTTCCCCGGCGTACGCGCCGGCCAGGTCGAGCCGGAGCAGAGCGTGGTCGTCGTCGGCCTCGTGATTGACGTTCTTCGCCGCGAACTGCCGGCCGGGGCTCTGCATGACGCCGTTGATCGTCGGCAGGTTGTGATAGGCCGACTGCATCGTCCAGATCTCGTATCGCCGCGAGCTGAAGGTCTTGCGGCTGTAGGTCTCGACGCCGACGTCGATGAGAATGGGCCGGCCGTCGCGATAGACGATGAAGTTGCCCACATCGTTGTGATTGTGGCTCTCCGCGTTGTGCCCGCCCTTGGCCGCGACGAAGAAACCGTCGGCGGTCCCCTCTTTGCACCGCGCGACCATCACTTGAATGCCGCTGAGCCAGACATCGCGCACGAGGGCGGCCCTGCCCGGAATCCTGGCGAGTTCAGATGCGTGGAAGATCTCGGGCAGGTAGCGCCCCACGGTGTATCCGCCCCTGCCGGCAAAACCCTCGTCGCGATTCCTGGCGAACGTGTATGCGCCAAACGCGGCGAGCTTGTCGTCGCCGGTCCGGTTGCCGTAGCGATACAGGAGTTCGCCCGGCGGGCTTGCCTTCGCGGAGGCATCGGCGAAATTGACGAAGTAGTCGTCCGCGATGTGGACACGGTAGATGTAGCGGCCGATCTCTTTGACGAGCGGCCGGTCGTACACATCGATGGCGCCATTGGTCGCGCTGTGGAGCAGCTCCAGACAGTCGAACAGCGAGCCGCCCGCCCGGCTCCAGTAGCCGGGCCCCTCGTCGCAGCCGCCGTCGTCGTCATAGGCATCCAAGAAATGATCCAGGCTCCGAACGATCTTGCCGACCGCCGCGATGCGACGGCTCTCGTCGGGCTCGATCAGCAGCGTGCAGGCCAGCCAGTTCGAATTGCACCAGGGGTTCCAGTTGTTGACGCGCCCGCCGGAAAAGCCCATCCAGCCGAAATCGTCCCGTTCCAGGCAAGGCGTCAGAATGCGGCGTTCGATCTCGTACGCGATCCGCTTGCGGATCATTGGCGAGACCCGGTCCAGTTGCTCGCCCAGCAGATGGTGGGTCCACGCCAGGCTCTCGCCGGTCTCCGCAGCGAACAGATCGACGATGGGTTCGGCCGGGTCCGGCAGGCCGGAGCCGGCCTTCTGCGCCCCGACATGGGCAGGCACGCCCCAGAAGGACTCCTCGCAGATCGCCCAGACGCCGTTGGCGATGTCATCGAGGAAGCGTCCCTTGCCCTCGACACACTCCGCGACGATCAGATCGGTCAACGCGGTACGGCGGGCGAAATGCTCGTGCTCGTAGCGGCTGCGGTTGCCCTCGCGGGCGTATTCGAGGAACAGTGTCGCCGGCAGGTCCGGCCAGCTCTTGCGGAGGTGCTGCTCGCCGTTGGCGATCAGGTCCTTGCGCACCGGCTCGGGCAAAGCCCCCCACGCCTTGCGCTCGCTCCATCTCGGCCACGGATGCCACTGCTGGCGTGGAATGAGGACTTTCGCGACCTTCTCCTGCGGGTATAGTTCGCGAAGCTTGAACCTGGCATCGCCCGCCATCACCGTGCTCAGCGACGTGGCAATGAGCAATGCGCAGCCAGCAAGCCACGACCGAAACCCTACTCTGCATCTGCGCCCCACGGGAGCCTCCATTCGATCATTGTGTCTGATTGGTCTGTCGCGATCTGGGAATGACCTCAACGACGGACATGCTTGGCAGTTCGTTTCCAATCAGGACCGGCCGATGACCGACGACAATCGAGAGACGATTTGGGATCAGCTCGGTCTTGCGCGAAGTCCAGTCCCGAAAGCCCCACCACGCCACGTATGCCCCCTGCCCGGCGTGCCGGACGATGACGGGCCGGTCCGGCGAGTCCGTCTGCAAGATGACCTGTCGATCCCGGTCGTCGGCGGACCACAACACCCAGAAGTCCTCCTGTCCCGCCTTGAACCGCAGAATCCAGAGGTTCTCGTCGCTGGTGGACTGGCGGCCCAGGCACTGCCCATAAGTAACAATCGGTGAGATATCCTTCAGTACGTAGTACGACGGTTTGGGTGTCAGGTCCGGCCGCACCAGCCCGAAGTTGTCCTCGTTGTATTCCGGGTTCCAGCCATCGTCCTGAAAATCGTACCACCACAGGCCCTTGAACGACGGCGACGTGCGAGCCAGCAGGTAGAGCCTCGCCAGGTAGGATGCCGACAGTTCCGGGTCCGTGCCGTGCCTGGTGACGTGGGTCGGCCAGCCCATTTCCGTGACGTAGAAGGGCACGTCCTTGCCATCGTGATGCTTGCGGAGCATCTCTTGTACGCCGGTCATCCACGCCGAGCACGCCTCAGGACCACGCTGCGGGAACTTGTCGCTGTAGTTGTAGCTGTGAATGGAGATCGCGTCGCAAGCGTCCAGCGCGCCGAGCTTGACGATCTCTTCCAGCCAGCCTTTCCGGACCGCTCCGCTGGTGCAGGCGCCCGCGAGGACTGTCACGCCGGGATCGACAGCCTTGATCCTCGGATAGACCGCCTTGAGGAGCCTGGTGTAGTCCTGTGCCGAGCCACCCTTGTCGTAGCGCTTGGGTAGACCGATGCCAATGTCCCACTCGTTCCAGATCTCGTAGAGACGCACATGCCGGCCGAAGTGGCGCACGACGAATTCCGCGTAACGACAGAACCCTTCGATCGCCTCGGGCGAGCGAGGCCGGTCTCCGTCATCGTAGAAGGGGTTGGCATAATCCAGGATGAGCAAGACGTTCACGCTCTCGTGCGTCGCCCGGCGGACATACGTATCGAACTGCTCCGGCATGACGAGCCGGTCCTTCTCCCGCTCGATGGCGGCCCAGCTCACCTCGTCGCGAATCGAGCCGATCACGGCCTGTTTGATGCTCTGGAGGTTCCTGGTGAGGGCGCCCTTGCCCTGGCTGAAGTGCGTGCAGGCCCCCACGATGAAAGGCGACGGTTCGCGGCTGCCGGTGCTGCGCCGGTCTGGAGCAGGTCCGGCCATCGCGACCTCGCAAAGAACCATCACGGCAGCGATGATGTGGAGCACTCGATTCATAGGCGACTCCTCATGGGATCAACATCCACCGGCCCGGGCGCGCACGGTCGTGCCCCAGAGGACGCCATGATAGCACAAGGGTGGAGGGCGGGCTACCTGTTTCGCGGCGAGCTCGATCCATCGCCGGTGCGCCGCTACTGATTGCCGTCAAGTGCTCGGTCGATGGGCTCGTCGAAGCCGTAGAGACGAATGAAAGGCGGCGTGTCCTGCCATTCCGTCGGGCGACACTCGCGAGCGCCGGTCGTGCAGTAGATCAAGCGGACGTTTCCGGCCTCCAGCTCGTTGAGGCTCTGCAGCGAGAGCCCAGGCTCCAGAGCAGGCTCGAACAGGAAGTTCTTCGGGCACAAATGCGAGCCGCCGCCGACGGACTGCGAGAAGTAGCCTGTCAGGATGATAGGCTCGCTCGTCAAGCCTTCGATCCGCGTCTGCTCGAACTGGACCGAGGTGGGTGAATCCCACCCCCAGCCCCAACGCATGTAGAAGCGCGTCGTAATGGATACGCCGGTATTGGGATCGCTGAAGGAACATTCTTCCGGGACATCATCAACCGTCGGCTCCCACGGCCGGTACAGCGATACCTCCTCGCGGGTGATCGTGTTGACGTCGTTGATCGGCACCGGCGCGCTGTAGTCCACCTCGATGCCCAGACGCAGGTCGCTCAATGTCACGACAGGATCGGGCACGACCGCCTCGAACAACGGCGTCGTTCGCAGGCAGCACTCTCGCGGATTGGACAGGTCGGCGACGCCCCAGAAGTCCGCCAGGCTGTACCGGTCCCATTCGTTCATGGGGGGCTCGTAGCTGTGTGTCGCGCCGGGCAGAGAGGGCAATTCGCAGGCGACGTGCCGGACCACACCCTCGGCGGCATATTCGATCGTCACCTGGCCGTAGATGCAGCTCTTGAGGTTCTGGTCGCTGAGCCACAGGCTCTTCGGCTGGATCGTCCAGCGCGACTTGAGCCGGTGATTGGTGAACACGTTGCCGCCGCGTCCCTGGAGCGTGCAATACACTGTCGGCTCGCCGAGCAGGAACGGCGTGGCATATCCACCGCCGGCTCTGGGAATCTCGCGAATCTGCTTGAGCTCCAGCTTGCCCTGCGGAGCCGTCTTTTTGAACTCCAGGTCCAGGAGGATATCTTCCTTCTGCGTCACCTTGCAGAACTGATCGCCGGCTGCGACGAGCAAGTTGTAGAGCTCAATATACTCGCTGTCCCACGCAAGGACGGAATTCTCCCTCAACGGCATGAGGCTGGAACGGCGCACGAGCCACGCGTTGGGACCCTGCCAGGTCATATCGATCATGACCACTTCGGGCACGGCGTCCATGGGAGGATTGGTCACGGAGACCGCCCCCCTCTGGCTGACGACATCGACGGTCCAGTCCGATCCCCGGCTGCGCTCCATGGTGGCGACGCCGTTGGCCAGCTCGATCTCATCCGGGTACGAATGATGCACGAGCAGCGCCATGCCGACCTGCGACTCGTCCACGCCGTGCTTGAGCCGCTCCAGGAACGCATTGTCGTTGTAGAAGCTGGCGAAGACCTTGCGAATCGCCCGCAGGACGCCGCGTTCTTTGCTCTCGACCGGATCGCACGCACAGGGGCCACCGTTATCGCGGTCCAGGTCGTCGGCTAAGCAGCCGCTGTAGCTGTCATACAGTCCCGCGCCCGTGAACTGCTCGCTGTCCTCCACATTCGTGGAGCTGCGGAAACGAATCGGCCGGGTCGGATCGAATCCGAATGTCTGTAAGGCCTCCAGAATCGCCGCCTCCAACTCCGGACTGAACCGCGTGGACTGCGAGTCCTGGAACATGCTGCGAATCACCGCCAGATCCGATGTCAGCGACTGCATGTCGGCGGGCGGGTACGTTGCGTATTTCGACAGGGGCCGGGCGATCCGGTCGCGCAACGACGCAGCATCCGCAGTCTGATCGAGGAACGCATTCCACAGATCGAACGAGAAGGCCATCGCACGCGGCGAAGCGCCCGGGACCGCGCGGCGCAGAACGCCGAAGTTCGCCGCCTTGCCTCCGAAGTAGCAGATGTCCGCCGGCTGCAAGTCGTTCGTGTCGGCCCAGTAGGCGCCCCGGTGCTTCATCGGCTGCACAGCCAGCGGCGGTGCATCCTTGAGCGACAGCAGGGACGATTTCTCCGAGCTGCTCAGGAATTCCACGTCGAGCAGCCTGACCTCGCATGACGGCCCATGACTGTCCGTGACGGCCAGGTACACGCTGCGACCGACGAGTGCTCGCGCACGGGCGGCGTCCGATTCCACAGCCAGATGCACGAACGGCACGCCCTGGGAACGCGACAGGATCGCGACGTGCGAATTCGGCGTGGACGCCATCAGCGTGACAATCCCGGCGACCGAAGGGACCTCCGCCGGCACACCGTCCGTCAGGAGAATGTCACCGGCCAGCAGCTCGCCGGCGGTGTACGCGGATTGTATGTCCGTGCCGTGGACGAACTGGAGCCTGCCCAGGGCCCATCCTGGCGAATAGCTCGCGTTGCCTTCGGTCCACTGGCCCGTGGAGCCGACCGGTATTCCCTGGCTCTCAAACCAGTCCCGGTTCTGCTGGGCGACGGGGTACTGCTCGTAGGCGGCGAAGTAGTAAGCCGTGACGTTCGGGTCGGCGGTGATGGAGCTCTTCACGGTGTTGAACCACGTCACGACCTCTTCGCGGGTGTACGGGTCGTCCCTGACCAACTGGATGCCGTATTCGTTAAACGGCGGATCGTGCCACGGCGGCAGAATCACCGCGCCAAGCACCGCCTGCTGACCCGCCGCATGCAGAGTCACGTTGTCGAACTCCTCCACGGTCATGCCGATGAACGGCGGCAGGTTCTCCAGGGCAAAGTCAAAATGGTACTCGTAGCGTCCGGAATCCTGGAAGTACACGAGATTCGGGTCGTAGCCTTCCTTCATGATGATCGTGAACTTGACGAAGGCCGGGGAGGTCCAGCTCTGAAACGGCTCATCCGGGAAACTGATCTGGTTCTTCCACGGCGGCTGCGGCGGCCCATCCTGCGCGGACGCAAGTGCCGGGGCAAGAGTCACGAACAGCGCGAGACACATCCTGAGGTGCACAGCATTCACCCTTTCCATTCATCGGACAGCTACGACCCCCTGCCGCTTTCACGCGGACATCACCAGCCGCCCATCCTATTATACCAGAATCGCATCGTGCACTCCACCGCAGACGCATGTCCTTGTGCGAAGGTCCTATCATTCCGCCGAACGATGCTTCTGGAGCCAGTTTTGAGCCCACTGCTGCGCCTGCTCTCGCGTCTGGACCTCGCCCTCCAACTGGGCCGTGTAGAGTTCATCGACCAATCGGCCGAGCCGGGGGCCCGGGACAGCCCCGAGGTGCATCAGGTCGTGCCCGTCCAGCAGCGGTTTCGGCCGGACCTCGACGCCGCCGAGGTCGCGAATGCGCCTTCGCAGCTTGATCAGCGGAGCCACGCCCTTGCCCCCAGCCGTGGCCTTCTGGATCGCACGCTCCAGCTCGTACAGGTCGTGGAAATGCGGCTCCGCCAGCAGCCTCTTCAGCCGGCCAAGGGACATGTCCCACCCCAACAGCCGGCCGCGATGAGCGAGCAGGAACTTCACGTGCTTGATCTGGTTCCTGCTGAGCTTCAGGACTTCGATCCTCTCCATCGCAAAGCCGGTCGGACAACCGACAAAGAACGCCGCCAGGGCCAGGGGGAAGTCCACTTTCTTTCGCAGTTGAGCCAGCACAGCCACTCCCCGTCCGGCTGGATCGCCGGTGAAGCCTGGGAAAATCGCCTCTGCAAGTCCTGTTTCCACCAGCATCGCCGCGCCGGCGGGCCGGTTCGCGTCGACCAGGATCCCCTCCAGCTCGACGGCGATCCGTTCGCCGCTGATCCTGACGATGTTCGCCGCGTTGCGGCCGACGGCCGCATACGTCTGCGGCTCGATGGGAAAACCAAGCTGCGTCGAGAAGCGCACGGCCCGGAGCATTCGCAGATAGTCCTCGCTGAATCGCTCGTCCGGATCGCCGATCGTCCGCAGGATGCGACGGGCAAGATCCGCCTGGCCGCCGACGTAGTCGATGACCTGCTCTCGGAGCGGGTCGTAGAACATGCCGTTGATGGTGAAGTCTCGCCGGCCGGCATCCTCGGCGGCGCTGGTGAACCGGACCTCGGCGGGATGACGGCCGTCCTCGTAGCCGGCGTCGCAGCGAAACGTCGCGACCTCCACCTGCTGGCCCTGGGTCAGCACGATGACGACCCCGAATTTGGCCCCGATCTTCAGGGTCCGCCGGAACAACCCCATCACGTCGTCCGGCCGCGCGTCCGTCGCCACGTCGTAGTCCTTCGCCGGCCGGCCGAGCAGCATGTCCCGCACGCAGCCGCCCGCGAGTAACGCCTGAAAGCCGTGCTCCTGCAAACGCTTGATGACCTCAGTCGCCGCTTGCTTGTTGCTCATCCGGTCCTGCCTGCAACAGTACCACCGCCATTGTCCCCCATTGCCGTCGGTCGACGACGTGAAATGGCCCGTAGTCCTCCAGCAGGGCCACGTCGCGACGGGTCCGAACGACCACCACGCCGCGAGGAGCCACCTGATCGCGAAGGACCCCGAGCAGGTCCGCCAGTGACGACCCGTCGCCGACCTCGCGCGTCGACGCATAGGGCGGATCGACAAAAACAAGGTCATACCGCGCCCCGCCCCCAAGCGGCGCGCCGACGCGAAAGGCGCTGGCGTCAACGACCTTTGCCCGCTCGCCAAACCCGGCCTTGTCGATGTTCTTCTCCAGGGTCTCGATGATCTCGCCGTTCTTCTCGACGAACGTGACGAACTCGGCGCCGCGGCTCAGCGTCTCCAGCCCCAGCGAGCCCACGCCGCAGAACAGATCGGCCACTCGCGCCCCGGCCAGCAAGCCGTAGTTCGCCAGGACGTCGAAGAGCGATTGCTTGACCCGGTCGGTGATCGGCCGTGTTTCCTGGGTCGTGGGACTGAAGAGTTTCATCCCCCGTTTTGTGCCCGCGATGATCCGCATTAGCCGCTCAGCAGCACCGAGAGCGCCGCCAAACACACCAGCCAGCGCGCCATATCCCTGAACCTCCAGGAACATCCGAGATCAGTTTCTCTGCACATGACTCGGATTGTATCCAGCCGGCCGGCCACCGTCCACAGCAAACGACCCACGTCCATCCACCATGTGTGCTCAACACGCGGCGCCAGCCTCGCGCCGTGGAGCGTAACTGGGTGCCCACATGTCATTCCCGCGAAGGCGGGAATCCAGCCGACTGCCGAAGAATCCTGGACCCCCGCCCCCGATCAGGTCGAGGGCAGGCCCTGCGCGGGGGTGACATGGAAGGCCCACGTTGTAGGGCAGCGATGCACTCATCGAACAGGAAGGGCGGCGCTGGAAGTCGGGCGCCGCCCCGAGTTGTGAGTGAGGGTTCTGTCTATCCGCCCGCGGCGATCTTGACCTTCTTGGGCTTGGCCTTCTCGGCCTTGCCGATTGCCACGGTCAGCACGCCGTTGTTCATTTCCGCCGTAATGTTGTCGGGATCCACGTCGGCGCTGAGCGTGAACTGCCTCCGGTAGTCGCCGACATAGGTCTCGCGATATACGGCGTTGCCCTTCTGCTCCGGCTCCGCCTTGCCGATGATCGTCAGCGTGTCCTTGTCCACGGTGATATCGACGTTCTCCCTGGCCACGCCGGGCATGTCAAACTTCACGGTCACTCCCTCGGTCGTCTCCAGAATATCCGTGGCAGGCTGAAAATATCGCTCCTGCGCTTCGCGGCGGACGACCTCGGCCTTTTCCTTGGTAGCGAGTCTTTGTTCCGCAGCCATAGTCCAAACCTCCTACTGCTGATTGCTTGTCTACTGCCCCAGTACAACTCGATGTCGAGGGGTCATTCTGCTCCTCGAAATCCGAAGCACGAAACCCGAAATCCGAGACAAATCCGAGATTCGAAGGCTCCAAACGCTGTCGCCCGTTTTCCGCCTCCTGTTTCGAATTTAGGATTTTCACGTTCTTCATTTTGTTTCGGATTTCGATATTCGGATTTCGAATTTGGCGCTACGACGGGTACTCGGGTGGAGAGCGTTACAGCCAGCCTCATCATCCACGCTGCACCCTGTCATCACAGTTGTTACGACTTGATTGCAATCTTCTTGGCCTTGGCCTGCTCGGCCTTTTCCATGTGCACGGTGAGCACGCCGTTGTTGTACTCGGCGCGGACCGAGTCGGGATTGATCGCATCGGGCAGCGTCACCGTCCGCGTGAACGATCCCATCGGCCTCTCTCGGCGGCAGAACCGCTGGCCGTCCGGCAGCTTCTCCTGCTCGCGCTTGCCGGTCAACGTCACGGCGTCGCCCAGAACGCTCAGGTCCAACTGCTCCGGCTTGACCCCGGGCACCTCCGCCATCAGGACGATCCCGTCGCCCTGCTCGTAGACATTGACGGCGGGAAACGTCCCGCGCGGGACACTGCGAAGATCAAGCGGCTGGCCCATCTGGCCGAACATCCGGTCCATCTCCTCCAGCGTCTTGCCGACATCGAAGAACGGAAACCATCTGTCATCGAACATAACCGACTACCTCCTTTCATAACCATCATCTTCATCACGGTATCGGGTCTTCATTTTCTATCCATCAGCATGGGTTGCAAACGCCGTGCCAGAATAGAGCAAATCTCGTAAGTGCTGCACTTACAGGCATTTAGGCACGTCACAGGATCGGCGCGCAGTGTCACTTGTGCAGCCTATTGGGGATGAACAATGTCAACTTGGCAGCCCCGCCGCGCCGCGCCATTGACACTATGGCATGCGATTGGTCAGGCGGATGTCGTCGATGAAAATTGTGCCGGTTCCGCCGGGTTTGCGGTCTGCACGGTCCCCAACACCGATCCGCAGCCTGTTGACTGCCGCCACGTCAACACCCGCCGCCTGTAGTTCTCCCAAGGCGACGTGCCACTTCTGCCACTCCATCGCCCACACGGCCCCCGCATCCGGGTGCACGACCCTGCCGACTCGACCGCCGCTATCCTCGACCGCGACGTATAGTGGATCGAGCCCATTGCCAGTCCACCCACGGAAGTACAGGGTCAAGGTATCTGGATTACTCGTCGTCCAGTCCTGCGGCACCTCCCACAGCCGCTGCAATTCCGAGTACCATCCGGCTCCTCCGACGTTCTTGTAATCCATCGCCATGCACTGTCTACCACTGTGAACGTCCACCTGCTCGATCATGGGGTACGCGCTGGTACCCGCGCGAGGGACCCACGTTTCGCTCAGCGCTCGACCCGTAGCAGGGGTATAACCCTCGAAGTCGTCGACAACGACCCCCGTAGCTACGAAGTCCGTCACCGTGAAACTCCACACGTGGCCCTTAATTACACTTTGTATATCTATTTGAGATACTTCATCAATGCGCCAATAGTACGTCTTGCCCCATTCGAGGACACCGGGATCATAGGTGATCCCCTCGGCTGCCTGCCGGCCACGATAAACGTCGGGCGTCTCCACGCTCGCATCGGCTACTGCACCTGCGTCATCCCCGAAGTACACATCGTGCCGGCGACCCAGTTGCCCCGGCGCCCATCGTAGGATAGGCGACCGGGGCGCATCCATCTCCGCGTCCCTCGGAAGACGGACGCGAGCCGGTCCCTCTTCCCACGTGAGCCTGGGATAGTCATTCCCTTCGAGAATCCACCAGATGTCCTCCACTCCGTTGGCCGTTTCGTTCAGGAAGTCCCAGCCGGCTCTCAGAAACGTACTGCCCTTCTGCATCTCAGCCGTGCTCTTGCCTGTCCCGCCGCCGCTGAAGACCTCGTCAGAAGTTCCCATATCCCAGAAACAACCAGTCACCTGCTGCCAGGAACTGCCGGGTGATATGAGGCCGCCGGTGGTCATTCCATGCACTGCCCCGATAGAATAGCACCGGGACACGGCCGTCCAATTCCTGCACACGAGCCCACCGGCCAAGATGGTGCCCTGGACTGCACCCCAGGGCCAGCGCGCACTTTAGGTAAATTGGGCTGGCGCGGTAAGGGGTTTTGGGGGAGAATCGTTTCGTGTGACATGCTTTTACAC
>JAFGJR010000115.1 GCA_016928975.1 Sedimentisphaerales bacterium
CCATGGATTCATTCCTTTCAATCGCATGCCAGCATTATCCCTCTCCTCCAATAACAAAGAAGATGTCCTTCGCCGGACAGTTACGATTTGCAGAAGGCGGGGATCAGCGTCGTGCTGGATCGCTGGCATAATGCGCAGATCGGTGCGAGTGTGGCGAGGTTCATTGAGCGCATCGAGCAATGCGACCGGGTTATCACGGTTGGCACGCTGCTCTATCGGCGGAAGTACGAGAACAGGGATACGAGCACCGGCTATGCCGTGGCGGCGGAAGTGGACTTGATCAATAACCGCCTTCTTGGCACCGAGCTACAGAAAGCAAGTGTACTCCCGCTGCTGCTAGACGGAGAGAAAACCGCTTCCCTGCCGCCCCTTCTGCATGGCCGCGTCTATGCCGATTTCCGCAAGGAGGGAGATTACTTCATCGCCGCATTCGACCTGATCCTGAGCCTTTATGGGATCGTGCCGAACGATCCGGCGGTGGCGGACCTGCGCGAGTCGCTTCAGGGGGCGCGGCTGAGGTAAGGGCATCGAGAGAAACGCCTTGCGGCGTCACTACGAGCGTCCGCCGCGCGAGTGCCGTAGGGAGCGTCGACGGTCCGGTCAAGGCTGCGGGTTCAGGACTCGGCCGAGGAACAGGATGCTACCGGTGGCTCTGTCGCGGATCAGGAAGAGGAAGGGATGATCGGCGCGGAAGACCGGGGTCATGTCCGGGCCGATTGAGGTGATGCCGACGACGGCGCCGGTGGCGGCGGCGGCCTCGGTGCCTTCCTCGTTCACGTCGACGTACGCCTGGTGGATCACCGCGGAGAGGTACAGGTCGCGATTGCCGGTCATGCCGGAGAAATCCGCCCTGTCGGTGAAGGCGTCGGTCATGCCCATCGACTGTAAGACCTGCGCCAGACTGAACTTGCTGGTCATTTTGAGTTTGGGCACGAAGACGATGACCTGCCGTCGGCGGAGGTTCGTCAGCCATTTCGCGAGATTCTCGGGCGCGAGGTCCTGCTCCAACGCTTTGATGCCGTCCGTCTTCTTCGGCAGCAGGATCACCATGGAGAGATCGTCGCCTTTGTAGGGCATTTCGAGGACCTGGAGGGTGTCGGTCTGGCCGTAATTGAACCGGCTCTGCTGGCTCATCATGGCGACCTGGGCTTTCGTCCCGTCCAGCAACGTGAACGGCTGATCTCGCGTCCGGTCTTTCTCGAACTGGCTGGCCCAGTTGCCCTTGAAGTAGATCGCATTGGTCAGGACGAGGCGGGTCCTGAAGTTCAACGCGCCCGGACTGATGAGGTCCTTGATCTTGTCGTTGGTCTGCTTGGCCACCCAGTTGTTGATCGTCCGGCGGGCGGGCTCGGCGGCGGCGATGAAATCGACGTTCCGCAGTGCGCCGCCGTACTGATTCTCGACCAGTTGCACGAACGACGGCAGGAACCTGTAGTCCTTCTGTCCCCACAGCGCGTTGGCGATGCGAAGCTCGTACTTGTCCCCGGTGCCCCGCTCATTGAGGTCCTTGATCATCTCGCCAAACACCTCTGCGAGCTTCTCCGGGGGCATCGGGGCCCTTGTGGCGCTCCCGCCCCCGGCGGTGGTCCCCTGTTCCCCAGCCGAGGGCGGCTGGGCTACATGCGCAGTCGGGAAGCTCAGCACCTGAGCCATTTGCTGTTGTGTGCGGCCCCGCGCTCCGGCGTAGGTCATGGCCAGGGCGGTGGAGATACTGTACGGCGAGAAGAACAGGTTCCCTTGATCGTCCTGGAGCCTCTGGTAGATCTGCAACGCGAACCGGCTGTTCCCTTCCGCGATGGGCATCGTGTTTGAATCGGGACCTGCCGGCTTCGGCTCACCGGCCGGGTTGCCTGCCGCCGAGACGGTCAACAGCGACATGAGCGCCATTTCATATGCGGTCATCTCTCAATCCTCCTGATTCGCGGTGAACGCCGCTTCTATGTTACGATACGATCCATTATAACAGTCCACCTGACGGCCGTCGAAGATGATCTGTGAGGTGGAAGGCTATGCTCCGCACCACGCATTTGGAGATAACGTCGAAAGAGCAGTGGGTCCGACGGGCTCGCGGACCGAGCGGCGTGGAGATTCGCGAGTGCGTGGTGAAGCAGCCGCGATTCAACCGCTTCCTGTACAAGTACGTGGGCGGCGATTGGCGATGGGTGGACCGGCTCGCGTGGAGCGGCGAGCAGTGGCGCCAGTACGCTTCCGCCGATGACCTTCGAACGTTTGTTGCGTACAAGCAAGGCTCCATCGCGGGCTACTATGAGCTTCAGGGGCAGGAGGGCGGCAGCGTCGAGATTCGCATCTTCGGCGTGACGCCGGAATTCATCGGCCAGGGCTGCGGCCGCCTCCTGCTCGACAACGCCATCGAAAACGCCTTCGCCTGGGGCGCCCAACGCGTCTGGGTCCACACGTGCACCTACGACCACCCCAACGCCCTGACCAACTACCTCAAGTCCGGCTTCAAAGTCTTCAAGATCGAAGAGAAACAGGGCTGAGCCGGCGTCATCTCCGCCGTCGTCCAACCCGGCGGCCAGACCCGCAACCACCTTCACAAAACCCAGGCGAAAAGCCTGACCACTTCCTCATCGCTTGGCCCGATGTCAGGAGCATGGCGTAGCGGTACGCCTGCCTCGTGTCCGTCTCTCAATAGGCACATCATATAGTCTTGACTGTCGTGACCCCTCATGGTAACATGAAGCACAAGGTTGGAGGAGGTACCAACGCACGGCATAGCGGTTGAAGGGGAGAGACAATGAGCAGTGAGGATACAGCGCGGAGTCCTGAACGCAAACGGTTCAATGCTGATTGTCTCATTGTGGGGTTCACGGGCTCTCTTGGAAGCGGATGTACGTTTCTTGCTGAAGGGGTCGCTGCCAAACTCGGAACGCATGGCCGTTACTATCGTCTGTCAGAGTTCCTGAGAGAAGAGGCCGACAAAAGGCATGTCGACAAGACGGTTCAGAGCCTACAGAATCTTGGGGATGAGCTCCGACTGAAGAATGGCAACTCGTTCCTCATAGAAAAGTGCCTTGATCAGATCAAACGCGAAGACGAACAGTCCGGATTCGCCCAGGATGAAGAGACGGTTCTGCTCATTGACGGCATCAAGAATGGCGGCGAGGTCAAGTACCTGCGGCAGTTTCCGAACTTCTACCTGATCTCTGTGCATGCTGGTCAGCCGACACGTCAGGAGCGTCTCGTCGGCAGCGCCGCCTCTTTTCGAAGGTTCGACACAGCCGAGGAGTTCCTACTTGCGGATAAGCGGGACGAGCAGGAGGATGTTCCGCACGGACAGGAGATCAAGAGGTGCAACTACTTGGCTGATATCATTGTTGACAATAGCACGCCTCTCCCGGAGGCCAGGGAAAGGGAGAGGGACGAGTTCTTCAATGGCTTCATCAATGATTATATCTACCCGGCGCGAAAAGTGCGTAAAGGTGAGCCGGCGCACGACAGGCCACCGACGGTCCATGAGACCCTGATGACGATGGCTTACTGCGCGAGCAAACGATCAAGCTGTCTGAAACGGAAGGTCGGTGCCGTCCTGGCCTACATTCGCAAGATCAAAGACGGAGATTCCGGAGGCAATCAAGACAGCGGCGAGAGAGACCTACCCTTCCAGATCGTGTCATCTGGGTACAATGATATACCGGCAGGTACGCCGTGTGTCTTCAGCCCCTGGAAAGGATGCTATAGAGACCATCTGTTGGCAGATCACGCCAAGGTGGTCAAGTGTTGCCCAAGCTGCGGCCAGGTCCTGCCAGGAGGACTCAAATGTCCCCACTGTGGAATTGAGAACGAGGTCCGCACACTCCAATGCACCGGTTGCGGTGGCGATTTGCTGGGCGACTACACCTGTGAGAAATGTGGTTACAGGGTCTTCAGTGTGTGCCTGCCAGGGAAGGAGGGTGTTCCCGGGAAGCTGCTGGATATGTGTCGCGCGCTGCACGCTGAGGAGAACGCCATTCTCGGCTTGTCGGGCATCGCCAAGTCAGATAAGGGTGAACTGGTCCTGTACACCACGACATTTCCCTGCAATCTGTGTGCGAATAAAATCATTGCTGCGGGGATCAAGACCGTATACTATGCCGAGCCGTATACGATGAAGGAGTCGAAGGAGTTGCTGGAAAGATACGAGGTGGACGTTCGACAGTTTGAGGGAATCAAGAGTAGTGCGTATTTCCGACTCTATGCATAGGGAGGACTAATATGAAGGGGAAACCGGGAGATACGAGGAAGGAGATCACGTCTCACGTTGCCTCGACCTCCAAACATCAGGAGAGCAAGGGCGCACAAGGCGGATCGGCGAGCGTGGCGAAGTCAGTGAATATGCCTAATCCTCTGAAGGGCTTACAATTGTCCTTGTATCCAATCATCAAGGAGCACTGATCTATCGATGGAGATCTTCCCGGCCCGCAGCAGCATGACCTCATCTGGATCATCACTGCTTCTGGGGGGCCGCATGTCTATCAGCAGTTGTCCACCCGCCACGGGAGTGCCAATGCCATCGGTCTCCGGTACGCGTCTTGTCCATCCAATCGCTCTTCGATTCTCTTCCGTTTGACCACGGTGGTCAACGTATGTGTGGATTCGGTCTGTTATGATTCTGTCGAATGTTGAGATACAGAGGGCGATGGATGAGGGGCGGCTGGTGATTGAGCCGGAGCCGCTGCCGAGACGGCCGCGGGAGGGGGTGTACTGTCCCTACGATACACATGCGGTGGATTTGCGGCTGTATGGGGAGATCGCGATTCCGCAGGCGGGGCCGTACTCCCTGGATGTCACGGAGCGCGGGACGCTGTCGGAGGTGATCGCGAGCCGGTCACAACGTGTGGTGCTGACGGACGAGGAGCCGTACCCGCTCCAGCCGGAGCAGTTCATCCTCGGCCGGACGCTGGAGCGCGTCGAGCTGCCGGTGGACAAGGGGACGCCGCACTTAGCCGCGCGGATCGAGGGCAAGAGCAGCCGGGCGCGTTGCGGCCTGATGGTCCATTTCACCTCGCCCACCGTCCATCCGGGCTGGGTCGGCCCACTCACGCTCGAAATGATCAACCTCGGCCCGCAGACCATCCTCCTGCGCCCCGGCATGCACATCGCCCAGCTCATCGTCGAAGAAGTCCGCGGCGAGGTCTTTCTCAACCCCAGCGAGTTCCACGGCCAGTCCACCCCCGAAGGACTGGCGTAGGAAGTATGATTTGAGATTTGTGATCCGAGATTGGTGATTTGAGATTTTCGATTTGAGATCCCCGCGTGCCCGGCCCGGTCCCATGGGTCCTTTTGGTCTTTGAGGTCCCTTAGGTCCTTTGAGTTCTGCCGCAAAATTCCCGAACAGCTCTCTTGACTTGCACCACCCAGAATGATATCCTCCAGGGTTTGTTTTATTCGGGTCCAAGGAGCGTCTTCAGTGCAAGAAGCAATCGCAAAAGCCGGTGCGTTGATCGAGGCCATGGGCTACATCCGGGCCTTTCGCGGGCGGATCGTCGTGGTCAAGCTTGGCGGCAGTGTCCTCGACGACGAGGCGGCCCAGCGAAGCCTCCTGGCGGATGTCGCGTTCATGTCCACGGTGGGCATGCGTCCGATCATCGTTCACGGCGGCGGCAAGGCGATCAACCGGGCGATGGACGAGGCGGGCCTGAAGCCCGTCTGGGTGCAGGGCCGGCGGTACACGGACCATTGCACGCTGAACATCGTGGAACACGTGCTCATCCGCGAGGTGAATGAGCCGATCTGCGGGATCCTCGAGGAGCTTGGCTGCAACACGATGGGCCTGCACACGCTGAGCAGTTGCGTGCTGACGGCGGAGATCCTGCGCCTGCCGGGCGAAGAGGGCCGCAAGATCGACCTCGGCCTGGTCGGCAAGGTCACCGAGGTCAACGCCAAGCTGCTCCACACGATCTGCGGCGACGGCACGATCCCGGTCATCTCCTCCACCGCGATGGACCGTAACGGTGGCAAGCTGAACGTCAACGCCGACACCGCCGCCGGCAAGGTGGCCGCCGCCGTCGTGGCGGAGAAGCTCGTCATGGTCAGTGACACGCACGGCATCCGACGCGACATCAGCAACCCGGAGAGCTGGATCTCCAGTCTCAACGAGGCCCAGATCAAGGAGATGATCGAGGCCGGCATCATCACCGACGCCATGTACCCGAAAGTCGAGGCCTGCCTGATCGCCCTGGCGGCGGGCGTCAAAAAGGCGCACATCATCGACGGCAGGATCGACCATTCCCTGTTGCTGGAAATCTACACGGAAAAGGGCATCGGCACCGAGATCGTCAGGGGCTGAGCGTCCCACGCCGAAACGAAGATCATGAAGGGGTAATTGTGTTGATGCAGGGTGTTCTATTTTCATTCGCTGGCTCGCTGTGCCAGGCGAAGGAGGACCGCATCCTTGGGCAACGGCTCAAGGAGCCTTTGAGGGCATCGAGTGCAATGACCGCGTGGCGGCAGACAGCGCCCATGTCATTCCTGCGAAAGCAGGAATCCATTCACGTCGCGGCGTTCCTGGACCCCTGCTTACGCAGGGGTGACATGAGAGAGCCAGGCTGCCACTCCGTTGGCGGCACCAAGGCAGTCTCCTGCCCTGGCGTGACGCGTTGACGACAGGCGAATGGACCCCATGATCCCGAGAGGATTCCTATGACGACACAAGAGACGATAGAGCTGTTCAGCAAGCACGTGATTGCCAACTACGGCCGGTTGCCGCGAGTGATGGTCAAAGGCGAAGGCTGCTACATCTGGGACGCCGACGGCAACAAGATTCTCGATATGTTCCCCGGCTGGGCGGTCAGCGGCGTCGGCCACTGCCACCCGAAGGTGGTCGAGGCCGTCCGCAAGCAGGTGGGCGAGCTGATCCACATCGACAACACATTCTACTCCGAGCCGCAGGGACGCCTGGCGAAGATGCTCAGTGAGCGAGCGTTCGGCGGCAAGTGCTTCTTCTGCAACAGCGGCGCCGAGGCGAACGAAGCGGCACTGAAGCTGGCGCGCCTGCACACCGCCAAGGAGAAATACAAGTTCATCACCTGTGAAGGCAGCTTCCACGGACGGACCTTCGCGACGGTCACCGCGACGGCGCAGCCCAAGTACCACGAGGGCTTCCTGCCTCTGCTGCCGGGCTTCAGCTACATCCCGTTCAACGATGTCGCGTCGCTGGAGGCGGCGTTCACGGACGAAGTGGCCGCCGTGCTCGTCGAGCCCATCCAGGGTGAGGGCGGCATCAACATCGCCAAGCCCGAGTTCCTCCAGGCTATCCGCCAGTTGTGTGACGAGAAGGGCGCGATGATGATTCTCGACGAGGTGCAGACGGGCATGGGCCGGACCGGCAAGTGGTTCGGCTACCAGCACTTCGACGTCGAGCCGGACATGATCTCGATGGCCAAGACCCTCGGCGGCGGCGTCGCGATCGGGGCGATGATGGCCAAGCCCGAAGTGGCCGCGTCGCTCGTGCCGGGAAAACACGCCTCCACGTTCGGCGGCAACTGCCTCGCCTGCGCCGCCGGAATCGCCACTGTCGAGGCCATTGAGGAAGGCAACCTGCTCCAGAACGCGGTCGAGATGGGCCAGTATGCCCGGGAGAAACTGGAAGGACTCAAGGAGACGCACTCGATCATCGACCACGTCCGCGGGGTCGGCCTGATGATCGGCATCCAGCTCATCCGGCCCGGCGCCGAGATCGTCAGCAAATGCCTGGAACGAGGCCTGAGGATCAACTGCACCCACGACACCGTCATCCGCTTCATGCCTCCCATGATCGTCACGCAGGACCAGATCGACGAAGCGGTAGGGATCTTCGACGCAGTTCTATCCGAGAGTTGACTATGAAAGACTTCATTGACATCAGCGATTGCTCCGCCCAGGAGCTTCGGGAGCTGCTCGAGGAAAGCGGCTCGCTCAAGGCGTTCTACAAGTCGGGAGGCCGGGACCTCTGCCTGGCCGGCCGGACGTTGGCCATGCTCTTCGAGAAGCCGAGTCTGCGCACCCGGATCAGCTTCCAGGTCGCCATGACCGACCTGGGCGGCAATCCCATCTACGTCAAGCCGGAGGACATCGGCGGCATCGGCAAGCGTGAGCCGGTCAAGGACATCGCCCGGGTCCTGAGCCGGTACGTGCAGGGCATCATGGCGCGGACATTCGAGCACCAGACCGTGGTCGATCTGGCCGAGTACGCGGACATTCCGGTCATCAACGCGTTGACGGACTGGTCGCACCCGTGCCAGGCGATGGCGGATGTGCTGACCATCCAGGAGCACTTCGGACGCGTCGAAGGGATCCGGATCGCCTACATCGGCGACGGCAACAACGTGGCTCGTTCCCTGGCCTTCGCCGCCGGCAAGCTGAATATGAAGCTGGTCGTGGCGTCGCCGCGAGGCTACGAGCTGGACGCCGAGACGATCGCGACGGCCAACGGCTACACGCCGGACAGCGTAAAGCAGGTCGGCGACCCCCGGTCGGCCGTGGCCGAGGCAGACGTGATCTACACGGACACGTGGGTCAGCATGGGCCAGGAGAACGAGAAGGAGGAGCGCCGCAGGGAGTTCGCCGGCTTTGCCGTCGATGCGCAGCTCGTCGCCGCCGCGCCCAGGCACGTGAAGATCATGCACTGCCTGCCGGCCTATCGCGGCTACGAGATCACCGACGACGTCGCCGAGTGCGCCAGCTCCATCATGTTCGACCAGGCCGAGAACCGCCTGCATTTTCAGCGCGCTCTGCTGAAGAAACTGATGGCCTGATCTTGCCGGTGCCACCCGGATTGCCGTCGCGTGCTGCCGCGAAGAGCCAACCGGAATTGGTGTCAGGCGGAATCGGCATGACTCTGCAGCGGCGCAACGATTTCCGCGGCGGCCTGCTGCCTCTTCTTCCCGTTCTTGTGCGACCTGTGGAGGGCCATATTGGCCAGGAGGATGGGCAGCTTGAGCAGAGGCACCGCGACGTCGCGCGGCGTAACCAGTCCAATCCGCCTGGCCTTGCTCGCGATGTGCAGCAACTGCGCCGGGGTGTAGAACGCCCGGCGGATGCGGTTGCGGATGCGCTTGAGCTCTGCACGCCCGTACTTGTCGGAGTACACAGGACCGCCGATCCGATTATAGTAGTAGCCCGGGGCGGACTCCACCACCTCCTTCAAGGGTGAGAATTTCTCGATACGGAGCTTCTGAAAACTGATGGTGTCCAGCCGGATCTCCCTGGCAAACTCGGCAATATAGAGCATCTCCTCTTCCGTCTCGCCGATGTTGCCGTAGATGAAATAGCCATGCAGGAGGAACTCGTACTGCGTCAGGACCGCCATCGCCTCCCGAATCACCTGCTGCGTGATGCCCTTCTGCAGTTGGCCCAGGATGCGGTCGTGCGGCGACTCGATCCCCATCAGGAAGACCTTGAAGCCCGCCTGCTGCGCTTTATCGAGGATCCTGCGATGCTTGGCGATATCGACACGGGCCTGAACGACGAAGATCTTCTTGATCCCGTTTTCGATGATCAAATCGCAGAGCTTCTCGCTGCGCTGGAGGTTCGTGAACATGTTGTCGTCGCTGAAGAGCACCACGTCAGCGGAGATCGTCTTGAGCTCCTCCACCACCGATTCGATCGGCCGCTCCGTGTACTCGCGCTTCTGCCCGAGCGGGTTGAGACTGAAGGTGCAGAACTTGCACTTGAAGGGACAGCCGCGCGTGGTCAGGATCGTGTCGAAGGTCAGCCGGCTGAGCCGACAGCCCCCTTGCAGCCAGTAGTAATCGTGCCGGCGCAGAGACCGGTCCGGATAAGCAATATGCGAGAGGTCGGGCAGGACCTGGTTCTCGTTGTGGACGATTTGGCCGTTGCGCCGGAAGGAAAGCCCGCGAATTTGCTCGTACGGCAGGCCCGTCACGATCTGTTTGATGATCTCCTCACCCTCGCCGCGCACGACCATGTCAATATTCGGGCAGCGCTGGAACAATTGCTCGACCTCCAGCGTCGCCTCGTAGCCCCCGACGACTATCGGGACCTCATCGGGCAGTTGGGCGACGAAGTCACACACTCTGTCGAACTGCGTATGCCAGCGGATGCTGACGCACACGAGGTCGACGTCCCGGCGGATGAACGCGCTGAGCGTCGCCGGATCCTGGTAGACCTTCTCATAGCGGAGGTCGAGGAGCGTCACTTTGTCGACCAGGTCTTTCATGCTGGCGGCGATGTACTCCAGGCCGGTGGGCGGGAACAGACCCATGGTCGCCGTGGTATGGGCGAAGTACGGGTTCAACGCGAGAACATGTCGATATTTAGCCATGTGCGAAGTATAGGCAAAGAGCTGCAACGATGCAAGCCGACAATGGGCTAATCGGGTAAAAAAAAGAGATTTCCAGACAAAGCCTGAAGGGCTCTACGGCAGGGAACCGTCTCTTTGCAGCAGGCCGCCCTTGGCGGAATCGACGGTCACGGTGAACGAGCCGGTGCCCTGCACGAGGAATTGCACGCGAGCCTCCTGCATGCCGCCGACGGCGTCGAGCTCGACCCGCTCGGGCCGGGACTCGACGGCCTCGACCCGCTTGAAGTACCGGTCGGTAACCTGCCCGGCAGAGAGCACCTTCACGGCTTCACCCCGGAGGCCGACCACGTCGGGAGGACTGATGTGATGGCGCACGTCGTGGGCGGTGCGCGTCGGGATCATTCGCTGATTCTCGATGGTGACCCAGACCTTGAACAGGCCGGCTCCCAGCGGCTCCACGTTCACGTCGCTGATCCGAAGCAGCGGCATCGTGCCCGCATGATAGAGGGTGAACGCCATGTTGCGATGCAGCTCTTCCTCGATCAGGAACGATGGCGGGGTCCGGCCCCATTCCTTCTTGAAGCCGCCGATCTCGATCCGCCCGTAGGTTGGGTGATCGTACGGGCGCCAGGCGACGAAGCCGTCGCCGAGCAGGACGTGCTTGATGAATTCCGCCTCGTCCTCGTCCGAGGGCTCCCCGTTCGTCCTATACAGGTTACTCGAAGTCCACATTTCCTCCGTGTACGCCAGGACGCCCCGGGCGCCGTAGAACCAGGTGTCCTCATCGCCCCAGGTGGTGTACAGGTCCTTCCACGAGATGATGGATCGATAATAGGGCAGGATGCGTTCCCCTCGCTTGCCGATGAAGATCAGCAGCCTTTCGTCGGCGGGTTCCATGGCGCCGCCCTCGTGGCCGGGGCCGCGCAGGATCATGCCGCCGGAGTTGTGGTAGCACTGGGCGGCCGCGATGTTGGGATGCGCCAGCGTGAATTGCGCGACGGCGCGGCACTCCGGCTGAGAGAAGGGGTAGTCCCTGGCGCCGTACTGGAGGTAGGTCGGCTGCCAGTCGAAGCCCCAGTTTCGATTGAGATCGTATCCGCCCCGGCTGTCTTCGTTGACCCGGCCGTCGCCGTCGTTGTCGATTCCCTCCCAGCCGAGGAGGGTGTACTCGCCCGGCTCGTCGTCCTTGGCCCGGACCAGGAGATAGTCCGGATAGTCCGGATGGCGCTTGTACCGGCCGTGGGGGTCCTTGATCCGCATTTGCGTGACGACGCCGTCGCCGTTGAGGTCGTCGCAGTCGTCCTCATCGCAGACACCGTCCCGGTCGTTGTCGGTCGGTTGGGAGCCGCTGCGGCCGGACATCGCACCGTCGTCGTCGTGCAGCCAGAAGTCCCGCCCGTCCGGGTTCACCATCGGCACGAGGTAGAACACGTAGTCGTTCAGCAGCGAGGTCACCTTCTCCAGCCGGCCGTACTGGTGGCACAGGTACCAGCCCGCGTAGGCGACCACTTCACCTGCCTGGATCTCGTTGCCGTGGATGTTGCCGTCGATGTACATCCCCGGCTTGCGGTCGGGATGGCCGACCTTGCGGGCGGTGACCTCCAGGCACCACAGGTCCCGGCCCTCGGTGGATTTGCCGATGGAGTATAGCTTGGCCAGATCGGGAAACGCCGCTTGGAGCCGGCTCAGAATGTCCGCCAGGCCCGCGTGATCGTAGTACCGGTTCCAGGCGACGTCCACCTTCCGCTCCGCCGGCGCGCCCAGGGCGGCAAAGACGTGATCCGCCGGCTCCCCTGGAGCGGATTGCCCGTCCGACGCCGCAACCTCGGACAGCAGTGCAAGGAACGGTAGTACGCACGAGAGCGCGAGAGTCTTCATACGTAGCGTCGATGTCATGGCGGCGGTCTTTCATGGACGAGACGGGCTTGCGCCTGTCTCACTGGCCTTGAGCAACTCGATGGTTCCCTCGGTTCGACCGGCGAGCATGGAGATGACCTGGAAGCGGATCTCCTTTCGGTCCGGCACGCGAATCGTGCAACGGACTTTGGCGGTGCCGCCGTGGCCGGCGATCGGAGGCACGACCGTCGTTCTCGCCCCGGCCAGGAAGCAGGACGGTTCGAGGTCAAGGACTACTCGCGTCGGATACACCTCGCGGGTTGTCTCCCCGTGCGCCAGGGAGGTTGGCAGGAAGCCTGTGTTGGCCACGAGGATCTCAATCTCGAAGAGCGAATCAGCCAGAAGTCGGCATTCGATCCTGGCGACCTGAATGCGCGGCAGCCGCTGGACCAGCTCAGTGAGAAAGTCCCCGTGCTTGGCGGCGATCTCCGGGAGCATGGCCGCGGGCGGGTTCGTGCGTGCGAACGGCCGATACCCGCCCACTTCCACGCGTTGGCCGGGGAAATCCGGATGCTCGACGGCCTGCCACGCGACGAACGCATCCGGTGCGTGCTCGTCGAGCCACTTGAGCTGCTCTCGCTCGTCCTTGTTTCGCTTGTCGCCTTCCTTCTTGTCGGCCTTCGGGTCAGCTTTGGTGGAATTGGGGTCGTTCGGCTCGCCGGCCTTCGCGTCTTTCGCCTTCTTGTCCTTTGCCTTCCGGGCCTTGGACTGGGCCACGGCCATCGCCACGTCCCACGGCCGTGCCGCCAGAGACAACCGGCCGCGATGGAAGTACATCCAGTCGCTGAACGTGCCCGGCTCCGAGGTACATTCGAGCTCCTTGTCGAGACCGAGCCTGGCGCGGTAGATCTTCCCGAGCGCTTCGTAGTAGCCGATGTCCTTCTCGTCCACGGCCTCCATGGGCTTGCCCCGGCCGGGCGATGCGGCGGCCTTCGGAGTCTTGCGCAGGTTGTCTGCGGCGCCGTACGTCAGCACGATGCCGATATTCGGATGGGCCACCACGAAATCGGCGAGCGCACGCGTCTCGTTCTCGCAGACCGGATGGATGCCTGCATCGACGGCGAAGTGCTTGTAGCCGTAGGGGAAGTTGCGGTTGAAGTTCGTGCCGCCGGGGCCGTCCTCGTTCCATTTCCTGTCGTGGTCGCTGTCGACGCCTTCCGGCAGCAGCTTCCAGGCAGGTGTCTCTCCCTTCGCCGGATCAGCCTTGAGCAGTAGCCGGTTATCGTTCGGATCGAGGCTGTAGTGGCCCTCTTTGTCCTCGACGCGCATCATGGTGATCAGTCCGTCGCCATTGAGGTCCTCGCCGCCGTCCTCGTCCGTCAGTCCATCGTGATCGTCGTCACAGGGAGCGTCATTGGCGCTGCTCTCGACTCTCGGCTCGGCGAAGAACTGCTTCGTTGCATCCGGGTTAAGGCAAGGGACGACGTAGATCGTTGTAGTCTTGAGAAACTGGGCCTTGGCAGGCTCCTCACGGTATTGCTTGAGCAGGTCCTCGATCCAGGCGACGGCCGTGAAGGGCCCGACGAGATCGTTGCCCTCAATGCCGGCGACGACAAGCATTGCGGGCCGGGTGTTGCGATCCTCTTCGGTCCCTATGCCGATATCGACGAGCCAGACCTTGCGTTTGTCTCGGGACTCGGCCAGATCGCGGACGCGAATCAGGTTTGGGTCCTGTCCCGCCAGCCAGGCGAGATGCTCGCTCAGGGCCTTGCTGCTATAGTATTCCGTTCCTTGCGTGACGACCGGCCCGATCAGCAGGGCCACCAGCGCCGGCAAGACCCGCCGACCAAACGATCTCGTGACAGACAGCTCGGTATCCACGCCACCATCCTTAATGAGGCTCCTGTTGGTTCCCGACAGCCCATACTGTACCGAGCGATTGCCCACGTGACAACAGGCTGATTCCGCCCGGAGCGCTCCGCGCAGGGCAGGGAAGCCCCCGCAAGCAAAACGGAGGGAGAGGAGATGGTACTCGCGGGGGCCTATGTGCGCCGATCGTCCATGCCACGCATGATTTCGCCCGATGTGCCGCGAAGCCCTCCGCGGGCTGTGCTGGGTGGTGAGGTCACGTCCGGTCTTGCAAGTCTGCCAACGCGGCACACCTGTCCGTGGCGAAATCGAAGAGCTTCTCAAGCTGAGCGACTGAGAAGACAGATCTCGCCCTGGGGGCAACACTGCACAGGACCAGTCTGTGCCCCGATCGTCGGAGCAACCGTCGCAGTTCCAGGAGCCTGGAGAGGGTAGCAGATCCCACGACATCGGCCCTGGAGAAGTCGACGACGACGTGACGGTCGCCACTATGATGTATCGTCTCCACGATCGCTTGCAGCACACTATGTCCTTCCAGTTCCCGGGGCAGTTCGATGACAACCGCCTCATCGGGCCGAGTCTGAGCACCCATGATCGACCTCTCTTCGTGACGTTCTCGAGCTCGTTCACGAACTCGAGAAGGGCCTGCTCAGCGCGCAGCGCCCACCTATTCGGCCCTCGTACCTGTCACGGATGAGGCGCGTGCCGGTGGCCGGATGTGGATGCCAAAATAAAAAAACTTCAAAATCCGGCGGACGCCGTGCGAGGCGCCCTGCTCGCCTGTTGCCATGCTCATGCTTATGCAGCAGTCACACGCGGCTACAAGGGATTACCACTGTCTCACTGGTTTGCCAGAAGACCGGCGATTCCAGGGATGGGGATGGCACCGAATGCATCTCCGGCACCGAGCGAGATCTGGGAGATCACATTGTCCAACCGTCCGGTAATGTCATGGAGATTCAGCATTCCACCTGTGTACGCAGCGATCTGGGTCGCCATTTCCAGTCCCACGCCCGCCCGCACCTGCGCCAACTCGGGCATCGTATCCCAGTTCAGACGGGTGTTGATGGGCGAGGTGCTCCCTTCGCTGGGCAACTCAGACACACCCAGGCTCGCCACGAACTCCGTCTGGGCAGAAGCGAGCGTGGACACGTGGCCGACATCCGGACCCGCCGCAAGCATCTGCTGGACGGCATCGGTCATCGAATTCATGGCCCCGCGATTGTCCGCGGGAGCCACCGTAACCATCTGGTGGTCACGCTCCAGGCCCTGGTCGATTACTGCGTATTCGCCTTCGCCGATCAGCGTGATGACCTCGTCGATGCCCGGATCGCCCGCCTCATAGTCACCGAAAGGCGCTGAGTCAGTCACCTCGTGGTTGTCCTGCGGATTCGAATTCGTCACTGCATACGTGACATCCTCGGGACTCCCTTCGTTTGCCGCCGGCTCCGCGTACTCCTCCATGCCGGCGCAGATGGAGGCCGACAACATCGTCAGCCCGATCCACAATACCCATGTTCCTTTCATCATTTTCAACCTCCTTGCCGATCATTCACCCCAATATGTCCCTGCGGATGAGACCTCACGTGTGGTGCGCGCGCCCGGACCCATGCCGCATACAACGTCTGCTGCGCAATCCGCCACCGCTGCGCCTACGCCCTTCATCAAGAAGGTGAGCCGGCGCGCCGGCCGGGGGCATCGAAATGTCCCGATATCATTGACGGATTGTCCGTCCCGCACCTGACGCGACATGTTACACGATCCGAACCCTGTCTGTCAAGCGAAAAAGGGCCCTGCAAGGCACCTGACCGCCTGGCAGCTACAGCCTCAGAATTCCTCTTGGATTGCCGGAATGAATATGGTTAACTGTGGGCTTTGGTGCGACCGGATCTTGGTTCGCGCGCTTACAGGAGCTACGTCGTATGTCGAAATCGAAAGACGCGAAGAGAGAGACGAAGAAACCTCCGCAGATGACTCTGAAAGAGAAGAGGGCGGCCAAACGCGCGAAGAAGAGCGCCTCCTGATCCATTGCTGGTGCGATCTCCGTTCAGCTCGTCGACGCCGCGCAGATAGTCATCATATCTGCGTGGGCGGGGGGGATTCGTCCGATTCGCCGGAAGGATAGGCAGATTAGCGTCGGCACGACCTCCTGATCAACTCGTCGCGATCCTTGAAGCCGGGTCAGCCAAGCCCGGCCTTTTTTGTGCGCAGGGGAGACCTGCGTCGGCAGAAGGCGGGAAAACTGATTTTTCCGTTAATGCGCGGACAGCCGTGCCCTCTATAGCCTCAGAGATCTCTGCGGTTGCATGCAGCCGAGCCCTGGATTCAAGGAACCGTGCGAGTCGGGACAGTCAAGACATGTCTGATGACCGGTTTGAGAAGCTGGTGAATGACCACGGCCGGGACGTGTTGAACGTCGCCTTGCGGGTCGCAGGCGATCCCGAGACGGCTAAAGACGTCTACCAGGAGGTCTTTCTGGCCATCTGGCGGCGGTGGCACAGCTTTGACGGCACGGTGAATTGGGGTCCGTACCTGTACCGGGTGACTGTTCGCAAAGCCCTGGAATCGGTCAGGGCACGAGGGACGGTGGCGGACGTCCCGGAAGGCTGCGAGCGGGAAAGCGCCGCCTCGAACCCGGATTCAGGCCTGAGATTCACGGACCTTCAGAGGAAGCTGACCGAGTCTCTGGCGAAGCTGCCGAAGCGTCAGGCGGACGTGTTCGTCCTGTCCAAGATCGAAGGCCTGGACCATTCGGCGGTCGCGGAGACTCTTCACTGCTCGCAGAACAGCGTTCGCGTGCTGCTGCACCGGGCCGTGAAACGGTTGGCTTACGAGATGAGCGAGTACCTGAGATGACTACCGCGGTGACTTATGGCTGACCATGAGCATATGAGAAATCGACTTGTGAGCTTTGTGCTCGGTGAACTGACGGAGCCGCAGCGGTCCCAGGTGGCCGCGCACGTGGCCGAGTGCGACGAGTGTCGCGCGGAGCTGAAGCAGCTTGGGCAGTTGTTGGAGTGTGCCGGGTGCCGCAAGGGCCTCTCGGCGGATGAGTCGCTGCTGGAGTCGGCTCGAACCGGCCTTCTGGCGGCGGTGAATAGCGAAGAACCAAGGATCATTGCCCGGCCGGACTTTCGGCGGGCTTTTGAATGGAGAAGAATCATGGCAAGTCCCATTGCAAAAATGGCCGTGGCGGCGACAATCGTCGTCGCTGTGGGACTCTTTGGCGTATCGAAGTTGAATCGCAAACCACCCATTCGGTTCCTGGCGGTGGCTTGTGCCGCTGAGGAAGCCCTTTTCACTGGAACCGAGATCATGCACATCCAGAACGAGATCATCGTGGAGCCCGCCGGTGCGGAGCCGAGTCTGCCCTATGCCTGGCTGCCGATGTGCTCCATGAAGCCCGACGGCACGCTGCGGTTCAATCAACTGAAGATGAACCTCGCGCCCGAGTCGTACGTGGTGACGGACCACTCGTGGTACGACCCGGTGACCGGCCGATTTGCCAGGGTGCTGAAAGCGGGGGACAGTGTGGTTTTTGCCAACTCCTATGACGGCCGGTTCATCTACGATGCGAACGTGACGGCTGAAGGTGCGAACCACATCAACAAGCAGGCTCTGGCCGCCGGTTTTGAGCCGCCGCAGAGCCCGGCCGAGTACCTCGGTCTGGCCGCCGGCCTGAAATCCGGCTTGGCGAAGGACAGTTCGCTGGTGCAGAAGGTGGAGGAGGGCACTCTGCCTGATGGCGAGCCGGCTCACATCTATACCGTGGGCACGCCCGATCCGAACGGGCGACTGCAAGGCTATTGGCTGTTCAAAGTTCGTGACGAGGATTCGACGATCGCTGAAAAGGAGTTCGTGCTCCGGGGGCGGACGCTGTTAGTCATCCGTCGGGTCCTGACCGAACGGGTTGAGGCGCCGGGGGTCTCCTGGGGTCTCGCGGAGATCGAAGGGACGGCCACCCGTTCGGCCGCGCAGGTAACGGTCACGCCGGACATGGTCGTGCGGAACGTCTCGATCCAGCACATGGTGGATCGCGCCAAGTTCGAGACGTATGTCTTCGCCGTCAAACCTGCCTGGACCAGCGCCATTGAGATCACCGACTGCATCGACCCGGCCAGCGAGGGCGGGCGGATGTTCATTATGACCGCCCGTGCCGATGACCACCGGCACCTGGTTCTCGTCCAATCCCCGACGTACAACATGGCGCTGGGGCAGGTCGTCAAGGCCGGCCAGATCGTCTACACCTCGCCGAACGGCTTCAAAGTCTGGGGCGGCGGGCCGCAGAAGTGGTACTCGCAGATTCTGTTGCAAAGCGCCCAGGCCAGCATCAAGGACCCACCGTCCGAGGATCGCATCGGCTACATCCTGGAATCGCCCGCGGGGACGTTCCCGGCGTTGGCAATCAACGGCCCGGTCGGCGACGAGGAGCTCCACAAGCTGGTTGACAGTCTCGTGCCCGCCAAGGACGCGTTGAAGGCCGGACAGAAGTAGCTTCGCCAGCCGCGCTCAAGGGAGAGAAGATGGAGAGCCTTAGGAAGAGTACAGCGATCCTGTTCTCGGTCATGCTCATAGGCATCACCGCCTGTGGTGCTGGCTGTGGGTCACGAGCGGTTTCGCAGGAGCCGGATGACGTGAACGAAACGATCGACAAGGCGGTGGCGATGGGCGCCGACATTCCTCCGGCCAAGAGGGGCCTGGTCCGCCGGATGCTTCGCCTCAATGAGAAGGACCTTCTCCTGGGCCTGCGCGCGTATGCAGACCTGTCCGGCGGCCGATATCCCACCAGCCTCGACACCAGGACCACGTTGAAAGAGGTCGAGGCGAACGAACTCGGCGCGAACCTTACGCACACGGCGAAGAGTCAGAAAGATCAGATGCTCCAGGACATCTTCTTCGCGACCGTCTTCTACGACAAGCTGAACAGGGAGGACCGTGGCGCCCAATACCACGGCGACACCGTCGCTCGCCAGGATGCCAGCAAAGTCCTTGTCTCCTGGACGAAATCGAAGGAGCAATATCGAGTCGTTTTCGGTGACCTGACGGCAAGGACTCTTTCCGCCGCGCAATTCACGCAGCTCGCGCAATCACCGTGACGTTAATGATTCTCAAATGATCTGCTGGGTGGCAGTGGCAAGGCCGAAGGACGAATGGCACTGCCGTGGGCAACTCCTTGATGAGTATGGGGTTAGGTTTTGCCGAGTTCCGCTTGTAGCTGAGTCCGCGGCCG
>JAFGJR010000016.1 GCA_016928975.1 Sedimentisphaerales bacterium
TAACATAAATCCATACAAAATAAACACTTATCACATCTTCTTGCAATGTCCCGACTTTTGACGCAGGCGTCAAACAAAGCCAATCTGAGCTGGGGGCCGGTGGCCGGGCACGCTTCTCTCGGGACGTGCTTGCATCTGTCTGCCGCCGGGTGGATACGGTAACGGTCGGGAGGGATTCCCGTCCTATAGGAGGACGGTGTGCACAGCACGCCGCTGAGGCTCGTCCCAGCGATCAGCGCCCGCCGGGCGCCCTTGAAGGCGACACGTCCGGGCGGTACAATCGGGCCGAGTTCTCGGATAGAACCCAAATCCCGAGGAATGCGTAGGAATTGGCTGGTGGTGTGCGTGACACACTTTGCGGGAGATCGAACGTGACAATTGCGCGAGTGCAAAACCCGCTCCTGGGGCCGCTCAAGGAGAACCTCCAGAGCGTGATCTACGGCAAGAGCGACTGCATCGACGTACTGATCGTGGCGCTGCTGGCAGGCGGGTCCGTGCTGATCGAGGACGTGCCGGGGGTGGGCAAGACGACGCTGGCCAAGGCATTGGCCAGGAGCATCGACGCCAAGTTCCGGCGGATTCAGTTCACGCCGGACCTGCTGCCCGCGGATATCCTGGGCTCGTCCATCTACAACCCGGTCAGCGGCGACTTCCGGTTCGACCCCGGTCCGATCTTCTGCAACATCCTCTTGGCCGACGAGATCAATCGCGCTTCGCCGAGGACCCAGTCGGCCCTGCTGGAGGCGATGAACGAGGGCCAGGCGACCATCGACGGTGAGCGACGGCCTCTGCCTCAGCCTTTCATGGTTGTCGCGACGGAGAACCCGATCGAGTTCCACGGCACGTACCCCCTGCCGGAGGCGCAGCTCGACCGCTTTCTGATCCGGCTGGCCATCGGCTATCCGGCGGCGCAGGTCGAGGTCGATATCCTCAAGTCGCACGCCCACGCCCAGCCGATCGACGCGATCAACGCCGTGCTCACGCTCGACCAGGTGCGCGCGATGCAGCAGGAAGTGTCCGATATTCACGTGGATAACAGTATCCTCGAATACATTGTTGACGTTATTCAGGCGACGCGGCATGACAATCGGCTGGAGCTGGGGATCAGCACGCGAGGCTCGCTGATGCTCTCGCGTGCTGCGCAGGCGCGCGCGTACTTCGTCGGACGCGACTTCGTGATCCCCGACGATGTGCTCTGGCTGGTCCCGCACGTGCTGCCGCACCGGGCGATCCTGACCTCGAAACTCCGCTACGACGGTGCCACGGCCAAGCAGATCATCACCGACATCGTCGGGCGGATCAAAGTCCCTGTGTAAAGGAGATTCGCGAAGACATGCTCTTTGCGGCACCTGCTGTGAAGGCGGAGCCGCCATGATCCGACGGCTGGCTGGATTCGCGCCGGCGCGCAAATCAGGTGACGCCGTCTTACCGCCGTGACGATCCACCCAGGAGTTGCCTGGACCTATAATTACATGCGTGACAATCATGAGAAGCTGTGTTTCGGGCTGACGGAAGCCGGCAGGGTGACCGTGCGAGGGACGCTGTTCGTCGCGATGGCGGCCCTGATCGTGCCAGCCTTTGGCGTGCTCGGCATCCTGGGCTCCGTGATGCTCACGGCGCTGCTGGTGGGGTTCATCGTCAGGCCGAGGGTCCGCATTGAGGGCAACCTCCCCGACCGGGTCGTTGCCGGCAGAATCGCCTCGCTTACCTATACTCTCCAGAATGTCGGCCGCCTGCCCGCGTACAACCTTTGGGTAGGCTTCGGCGCGCCGCCGCAGACGATTGAGCAGGTGGCAGGGGAGCGCACGGTGTCGCGCCTGAGGCCCGGCGAGACGACCCGGGTCACGGTCACGATTCGCCCAACTCGTCGGGGCCGCTATCTGATGAGCCACCCGATCTGCCGATCTGCCTTCCCTTTCAACCTGTTCTGGTTCGGTACATCGCGGAAAGGCCAGGAGAAGCTGACCGTGCTGCCTCCCTTCTCGCGCGTGCACATGCCTGTGTGGCGTCTTGGCCGGCACGCGGAGACCGTCGGCGTGAGATTGGCTGGGCGCAGCGGCGTCTCGCCGGAGTACATCGGCAGTCGGCCGTACAAGCCGGGCGATCCGCCTCGATACATTGATGCTCGTGCGTGGGCGCGCCTCGCGTCGCCGGCGACGAAAGAGTATGACGAGGACTGTGACAACCACGCTGCCGTCGTGCTCGATACGCGCATCGTCCAGACGCCACGACACGTCAAGTCCGGCCAGATCGACGAGCTGGAGGCGGCGGTCAGCCTGTGTGCATCGGTGGCCTTCACGATGAACAGCAGTCACTTCATCGAGGTGCTCCTGGCGGGCACGGAGCTACATGAATTCACCGGCTGGCCCCGCGAGGCAAGGCTGGACCGGATTCACGATCTGCTCGCCGGCGTGGAGGCGTCGCAAGCTCAGCCCGACGAGCGAACGATCCTGGCCCTGGCGGATCGATTCGAGGAGATGTCCCAGGTGGTCTTCATTCTCCTGAGTTGGGGCAGTACGAGCGAGCAGTTGGTGGAGCTGGCCCAGCGTGCCGGCTGTTACTGTACGGTCGTTCTGATCGGCGGGCCCAATGGCCGTCGCACCGGTGCCGAGCCTGTTCCCCTGTGGTCGGGCACGGTCCGGGTCCTCCCGGCTCAGGAGGTTCTTGCCGGAGGGGTGAAAGCGCTATGAGGATGCAGAAGGCCATCGCGACGATCATCATTCTGGCGGGCTCGGTGCTCGTGGCGGCGGTGTTTCGCGACATCGCGTTCCCGGCGGTCCTGTGCATCCTGGGCCTGCTCGGCCTGCAACGGCGCTTCACCTGGCAGATCCGGCCGGAGGGACGCGCCATCACCTCAATCCTGCTGCTTCTGTTGGCGATGTTGTTCGCCCTGCATTACACGTACTCGGGTATCGCCCACCGAGCGGGTCACGAGCAGGCCGCCATCATCGCGTGGGGGACGATCTCCCGGTACTTCCTGGCCTCAATGATCCTCGTCCTGTTCCTCGGCTCGCCGCGACGGCTGCCGCCTTCGCTGGCGCTGTTCTACATGGCCACGGTCGTCGCTGCCGGCCAAGTCCTGCTGCTCAATGATCACTACATGCCCTTTCGACTGTTGGAGGCGCTGTCGGTCGTCCTGATCGTGCTGCACGCCGCCGCGGGTGCGAGCTCCGACGCGCCGGGTGAGACGGCGCCAGTGAGATGGCAGACGTGGGCCCCGGACTTGTATCGCCTGCTGGGCCGCTGCCCACGCCGCTGGATCGCTTCCGGGCTGATCCTGCTGTTTGCGGTGAACGTCGGCTGGGTAACGAGCACGATTCTCTATCGCCACGCGGACTTGCTGAACTACGTGCCGCTGTGGCTGTGGCGCA
>JAFGJR010000017.1 GCA_016928975.1 Sedimentisphaerales bacterium
CACGGCCACCCCTTGCCTGCGGATACCATCGCAAATTGGCGGATCGGAGACCATCTACAGGCGACCCCGCCCTGGCGATACCCTTGACCCTATCCCTCAATTATACCAGACTCCGAGGGGATTGTGCGTGCGTCGATCAAGTGACATTGTCTCTGAACCGATATCCCCCAAGGCGCTCCGAAGAGCACGAAGAACGACGCTGTACTGGTTGGAGGCAAAGGGCCGAAGATGTATGACGCTGCTGGTCGTCCAGGGAAGATCATCACCATCAACCGCGACGATACGATTCAGGGTGCAGCCGCACTCATGCTATCTCACAATGTCGGTTGTCTCATCGTCAACAACGACGAGGGGGAGTTCGTCGGCGTGGTCAGCGAGCGGGACGTAGCCCACTACGTTGCCAACGATCGCGACATCGCCCAGACCAGCGTTGCACAGATCATGACGGATCACGTGATCTCCTGCGCGCCGGGTACCCCTACCCATGAGGCGCGGAGAATCATGGCTGCGCACCGGGTCCGGCACCTGCCGATCGTGGACGGCGGCGCCGTTGTCGGGATTCTCTCTGTACGTGATGTGATGGCCCAGCAGTTGTTGGAGGACCGTGCGGCCGCGGAGGAGGTGGCCGTGCTGTCCAAATGCCTCAAGAGCATCGATCTCCAGGAAGCCGTCGAGATCGTTGCGACCGAGGCCCCCAAGCTGTTTGAGGCCACCAGGTGCGCCCTGTGCCTGTATGCGGATGGCGACACCGCCACAGGGCCGGAATTCGTCAGCTCCAATCGTTGCACGTGCGTCGATGGCTCGCCCAGGGGCCAGGAGTTCATGAAGGAGTTCCCGGCAGAAGGGGGCTTCTCCGAAGAGATCCCGTCGGAATGCGCTGCGCAGGGCGGTCGGCCGCCGCGCCTTGTGCTTCCGCTCGACATTGTGGGCCTGTCCGAAACCGTGCATGGCAAGGAGAAGCGGCTTACGGGTTCTGTCTGCATGTGTGGTCTGCACACCTCGTGCGCGACCAACAAGGAGCTCACGGCCTACAAGGCCAGGCTGGCGAGGGAGATTCTCGTCGCGCACCTGACCAATGCCCTTCGATACCAGCAGGCGAGGCTTACCTCCCTGACCGACGCTCTGACCGGTGTAGGATCCCGCAAGCTGCTGGAGGACAAGCTCCAGGCGGAATATGACCGCGCGAAGCGGTACAAGCGGCCGTTCGCCGTGGCGATCATTGACCTCGACCACTTCAAGATGATCAATGATACTCTGGGCCACGCCGCAGGGGACGACGCCATCCAGCAACTGGCCCAGTGCATGAACGCCCAGAAGAGAACGCCGGATGTGCTGGCGCGGTACGGCGGCGACGAATTCGTCATGCTCCTGCCGGAGACTCGCGCGGCCGATGCGGCTGTTCTGCTCGAACGGATTCGCGTGAAAGTCAAGGAGATGCCGCTCGACCAGGGCATGTCCCTGTCCATCAGTTGTGGAATCGCCGAGTGCCTGCGCGATCAGGACAACGCTCCCGGCGAGGTGATGCGGCGGGCGGACCTGGCCCTCTACGAGGCCAAGAGCGCCGGCCGCAACTGTGTGAAGCTCTGGGACAAGGATATGGGCCGGCTTCTGAACACCGGCGAACTGGAGATCGAGCGGATCAAGAGGCTCCAGCGGCGGATCATTGGCCTGTCCGAAATGGCCGAGAAGATGTTCATGGAGAGCATCTGGGGTCTCGTCCAGGCCCTGGAGGCCAAGGACACCTATGCCCGCAAGCACTCCGAGAACGTCATGCACTATGCGGCGGCAATCGCCGAGACGATGGAGCTGGGTCCCAAGCACGCGGACCTCATCCGGCGATCTGCCATGGTTCACGATATCGGCAAGATCGGCATCCCCGACGCCATCTTGTTCAAGTCCGAGCCCTTGACGCCCCACGAGCGGCGGATCATCGAGCAACATCCGCTCATCGCCGTGCGGATTCTCGAGCCGATGAGCTTCCTGGAGCGGGAAGTGGCGATCGTGCGGCACCACCACGAGAAATGGAATGGCCAGGGCTACCCTGACGGCCTGGCGCGCGCGGCGATCCCCCTGGGGGCACGAATCGTGGCGGTGGCGGATACGTTCGACGCGCTGACTTCCAGCCGGGCCTACCACACGCCCCGCAGCATCGTGGATGCGCTGCGGATTCTGAGGGACTCCGCCGACTACGATCTCGATCCGGCCGCCGTCGAGGCGATGCTCGCCTGGATCGACAAGATCGCTCAACAGCTCGGCAAGGCTTCGGAGGATCTGACGGTGGGGGATTTGCTGGCCGTGCAGGCGCCTGCCGAGGTGGAGCCTGCGCCCAGCCCTGCAACAGCCGACGCTCCCGCGTAACGTACGCCATTCGCGTGCGCTCTGGCGCGACCCCTTGAGCATTGTGCCGCTACGCGATAAGCTGGTGTCATCGTACACGTGACCCGGGACTGCGCAGATGGTCGCGGCCGCGTGAGTGGTGGCTCGTTGCAGGAGAGAACTATGCCGTTCGATTCGATCAGTCGTCGAGACTTCATGACGTTGAGCACCGTCGGCGTCGCCGGTACCCTGGGGCTCGGAGCCTCTTCGTTCGCCGGGACCGGGCCTGATGCCTGGGACCCGGACAGACCCCTTGTCCACACGGGCAAGCCCCTCACAGTCCAGCCGATCCTGATGTACCACGTGGCAGAGAGACGACCCGCCGCCTCCTGGAAATCCTGGGGCGGCGTGCAAAGCGACGAGGCGGCCGGCAAAGAGGCTGCCGCCATCTCCCAGGAGTTGAGCGCGCTGGCCTCCAGGGCGGACTTCCCCATGCGGATCTTGCCCGTGATATCCGTCAAGACAGCGGAGCAGACGGCTCAGGCGCACGAGAACGATTACGATGCCGTGCTCGTCTACGCCGCCAGTGGCTCGGGAGGTCTTCTGCACGCATGTTTCACTCCTAAGAAGGACAAGGACACGATCGTCTTCGTACGTTGCCGCTCCGGCCCCGCCTATTACTGGTACGAAGCCCTGAGCACGAGGTATCTGCAAACCGATGAGGGCGAGGCGCGTCGCGCATCGCGCCTCGACCACGGCGGTGTCCACATTGACGATGTCGTCGTGGATGACTACAAGGATCTGCTCTGGCGGCTGCGCGGGCTCTATGCCCTCAAGAACTTCCTGGGCGCCCGCATTGTGGCGCTGGGCGGTCCGTGGGGCAAGTACGCCCCCGATGCCCCACAAATCGCCCGCGACCGCTACGGATTTGAGATCATCGACGTCTCATACGACGAGATTGCCTCGCGCATCAAGGCCGCTCAGCAGGACCGCGACCTGGTCGCACGGACGGGTCGGTGGGCCGACAGATACCTGGCGCTGCCAAACACGACGTTAGAAACCGATAAGCCCTTCGTGGTGAATGCGTTTCTCCTCTACAGCCTTTTCAAGGAC
>JAFGJR010000018.1 GCA_016928975.1 Sedimentisphaerales bacterium
CAAAGAGAGATTGACATGATTCCCTTCATGCCTCCGGAGAGCGTGCGTGCCCGTAAGCCCCAAAACTCACGGCAGTGCCATTCGGCGCGACATCTTGTTCTTCTGGCAAGAAAGGCCGAGAGGGTCTTGTAGCACAGCCGCCCCCGGCTGTGTCTTGCGGTTTCCCCAGCCGAGGGCGGCTGGGCCACAGGTCCCTTCCCTTCTTCGGGTTGCGGCCGAAGGCCGCGCCAAGTGTCTCCAGAGTGAATCGTGACGTCACGACCGGGGCAGATGAATCTGGAAGGTGCTGCCCTTGCCCAGTGCGCTCTCGACGGTCACGTAGCCGCCGTGAACCTGGGCGATATGCTTGACGATAGCCAGGCCCAGACCGGTGCCGCCCAACGTGCGGCTGCGGCTCTTGTCCACGACATAGAACCTCTCGAACAGTCTCGACAGGTGGTGCGGCGCGATCCCGCAGCCATTGTCCTTGACGGTGATCGTGCTCTCGTCGCGCGTCTGGCCGGCACGAACCTCGACGGTGCTGCCCGGCTCGCTGTACTTGACGGCGTTGTCGATGAGGTTGAGGACCGCCTGCTCCAGCAGAGGGGCATACAACGGCGCTTCGATCCCCTCGTCGCAGACCAGATCGATCCGGATGCTCCTGGCGTCCGCCTTGACGCGAGACAGGTCGATGGCCGTCTCCAGAACGGACTTGATCGCGGTAGTCTCGAACGAGATGTCCCGTCGCTGGGACCTGTCTTCCAGGCGCGACAGGCTCAGCAGATCGTCGATGATCGCATTGAGCCGCTGGGCGTGTTTGGCCACGATATCGACGTAGCGGCGAGCCTGCTCCGGGTCGGCCAGGCCGCCTTCCTGCAGGGCCTCCACGAAGCCCTGGATGGATGTCACCGGCGTCTTCAGCTCGTGGGAGACGTTGGCGACGAAGTCACGTCGGACATTCTCGAGGTGGTGGATTCGCGTCAAGTCGCTCAACACAATGACGGCGCCGGACTGCTCCCCGTGCGAATTGGACAGGCCCGTTCCACAGACGTGAAAGAGACGCTCCGTCTGGCCGGGGAAGGAGAGGTCTGCCTCGGTGGGCTCGCTGCTGCGGAGCGTGTCGCGAACGAATTGCCGGAGGCCGGCATCCAAGACAGTCTCATCGACGCCGTGGCCCTGCGCCGAGAGGGGATCGATGTCAAGCAGTCGTGCCGCGGCCTTGTTGATACTGGTGAACGCGCCCTGCGAATCCACGGCGAAGACGCCCTCGGTCATGCTCGACAGGACCGCCTCCAGCTCGTTGCGCTGCTTGGTGATCGTCGCGATTCGATCCTGGAGCTGCGTACCCATCTCGTTGAAGGCTCGTGCCAGGCCGTCGAGCTCGGCAGCCGCGGCGCCCGGTACGCGGACGTTGAGCTGTCCGCGTGCGAAGAGCTGGGCGACTCGCTGCATCCGCACGATGGGCCGGCTGATCCCGCGCGAGATCAGCAGGCTCAGGACCGCAGCCACCAGGGCGATCACCAGCGCCGCCCAGGCGACGCTGATATAGATGTCGCCCAGCGGGTGGTCAATCGCGGTGGTTGTCATGGCAGTCCGGACGACCGCGATAGGCCGTCCATCCTGTCGAATGGGGATCGCCAGGTACATCATCTTCTTGCCGAGCGTCAGGCTCACGTGTGCGGAGTGTCCGAACCCGTCGCGAAGAGCGTCGATGACTTCCTGGCGGTCCGCATGGCTCTCCATCCGCGCCGGGTCTTCCTGGGAATCGCCGACCACGAGGCCGGTGGGCGTTATGATGGTGAACCGCACCTGGTCCTCGGCCGCACGACCGAGGCGATCGGCCAGGGCGTCCACGGCGCCTGATTCAGTGGAAGCAAGAGCTTGCTCCACCTCTGGGACGACCACCCGCGCCAGGGTCAGCAACTGCTGCTGGACCTGGCTGAGGTGAAACTTGTGGAACGTGTAGGAGGCATAGATGGTGACGGCCGCCAGCACCAACAGTGTGACAACCAGGAAGGAGAGATACAACTGCCAGATGAGCCGCCTTCTACGCATTTTCGACTCCGAGCCGCATTCGCGTTAGCCCTTGAACCGGTAGCCAACCCCGCGGACCGTTTCGATGAGCTTGCCGTAGGGGCCGAGCTTGCGCCTGAGGGCAACGATCTGAACGTCGACGGCACGATCTGTGACAGGATAATCGTCGCCGTGGACTTTGTCGACGATCTGGTATCGCGTGAAGACCACGCCGGGCCGCCGGGCCAGAGCGTGGAGAATGTTGAATTCCGTCAGGGTCAACACGACGGGTCTTCCGTCGAGCAGCACCTCACGGCGGGCGGGATCGATCTTCACGCCTTCCACGCGGAGGATGCCTTGGTCCTCTGCCTCCTGGGGGTGTTTTCGCAGGAGCCGCCGAACTCGGGCCACCAGGACTCTTCCACTGAACGGCTTGGTCACGTAGTCGTCGGCGCCGATCTCGAGGCCGGCGACGATGTCTGCCTCTTCCCCTTTGGCGGTCAGCATAACCACCGGAATCTGCCGCGTGTCGGGGTCGGCTTTGAGCCGCCGACAGACCTCCAGGCCGTCCACGCCGGGCAGCATCAGGTCCAGCACAATCAAGTCCGGCTTCTTCGTGCGGCTGAGATCCAGCGCACGCTCGCCCGTATCGCAGGCCAGGACCCGATAACCCTCGCGGCCGAGGTTCAGCTCCACCAGCTCGCGAATGTCTTCCTCATCATCGACGACGAGTATCAATTCTTTCGCCATGTCGGTCAGGACGCCTCATTGCTCATGCCTCCACACCCGCCTCCACGGCGATCCCGGGACAGCCCGGCCGGACAGGATCCGCCGTACGCAAACGCGTTCCTCACGGCACACGCCCACGACGGGCTACGCCTTTCGGATGTTCTCGGAGATGGCGCTGAGCAGGGCTTCCGGCTTCACCGGTTTCTCCAGCACGCGCTTGACCGGCAGCCACATCTCGTCGGGCTCGAAGCCGAACGGCAGGTTCATCTCCCGCCGAATTCCCGTCATGATGACAATCGGGATCTCCCGAAGTCTTTGATCCTCGTGCAGCTCCCGAGCCACGTTGAAACCTTCGTCCTTCGTGGTCATCATCACGTCCAGCAGGATGATGTCCGGGTTCTCCACTTTGGCCTTGGCGACACCGTCCTTGCCGTTCGACGCGGTGTGCACGTCGTAGCCTTTCGCGTCGAGCAGATTCGAGATCGCCTCGACGAACTCCGGATCATCATCGATCATCAGCACCTTGTTGGCCATCGCCTATTTCTCCTTCATGCAATTATCGCTGGAGAAGGTGTGCAATGCACACCCTACATCTTTCAGACTGTCACCTCGGGAATAGTCCACCCGTCGGCCTATCGCTGCAGCCATCTGCTCCATACAGCCCGTGCAAGCCTGCACATCCTCACTTGCGCATCGTTTGTTCGGGTAGATCTCGTAGTACGGCCGGTATGGCACCGGCGTGAAGTTCGGCATCAGTACGTCAGCCCCGGCGGCCAGCGCCCTGGGACGCTCGTCCCGCCCATTCAGAGAGCCAATGGCTGTCGTGGCAGGAATGTGAGCGTTTCGGCTGACAATCCGCGCCAGGGCGGTCATTTTCAAGGTCATCGTCAGGTCGCCTGCGGGCTCGCCAGCCAGGGCCGTCTGCGGGTGCGGGATGAAAGGACTGACGCTGATCATATCGAAGTCGCCCTGCTTGAAGAACCGAACATCGCCGGCCAAGCTCCGGATCGTCTGCCCCCGGAGCCCGACAATATTGCCTGAGCCGGTCTGATAGCCCAACTCGATCAAATCCTGCAGGCACCTCATCCTGTTCTCGAAGCTCATCCCCGGATGAAGCTCTCTGTAGAGGCCGGGATCAGACGTCTCGATCTTGAGCAGATACCTGTCGGCCCCCGCCTTTTTCCACAGCTCGTACTCTTGTCGGCGTCGCTCTCCAACCGAGAGCGTCACGGCCAGATCGGACTCTGTCTTGATCTCTTCGATCACCCGCCACAGCCAGCCGGCGTCGAGATTATCTTCCTCCCCGCTTTGGAGCACAACCGTTTTCACGCCGGCCCGCCAAATATTCCGCGTCGCCGCCAGGATTTGCTCATGGGTCAAGCGATATCGTTGCAGAGTAGCGTTGGACCGGTTCAGCCCGCAGTATTTGCACGTATTGTGGCAGCAATTTGAGAACTCGATGATCCCGCGCAACAGCACTCCATCACCGACATAGTCCCGCCTCACGCGGTCGGCATAGTCAACCAGCAGGTCGATATCATCGGGGTCCGTCGTGCGCAGGACCTCTTCGATGTCGGCCAGGTCCGGCATCTCGGCGGCGTAGATTCTCTCCAGGACGGCTTGCATGCGAGAGGCAACCACTACTGCTCCTTTCCCGCCTGCTTCTTGTAGTCTTTGAGGATCTGGACGATCTTCTTGGGGGTCAGCTCGCCGTGAATCTTGTCGTCGATCATCGCCACGGGGGCCAGGCCGCACGCGCCCAAGCACCGGGCCGGACCGAGCGAGAACAGCCCATCGGCCGTCACCTGGCCGAACTCGATTTTCAGCTCGTCCCTGATCGCCTGGAGGATCTGGGTCGCGCCTTTGACGTAGCAGGCGGTGCCCAGGCAGACGGAGATCACGTGCTTGCCCGGCGGCGTCAGCTTGAAATAGTGGTAGAACGTCGCGACGCCCCAGATGTGCGCCGTGGGAATCTCCATCGTCTGGGCGATCTCGTCCATCGCCTCCACCGGCAGGTACCCGTACAGGTGCTGGGTCTTGTGCAGAACGGTGATCAGATGCGAATGGGGATTCTCCCTGGTCTTCACCTCGGCGATGAGCTGTCGAAGCTGAGCCGTCTTCTCTTCATTCGTTGGCGCTGCGGTCTTTTCTTTTACCTGAGTCTTTGCCATATGTGCAGGGTTCCTATGCCTATCTAAAAGTACAGGTCTCGCTGGCCGGCTTCGGTCTTCTGGTAGCAGCCCATAAAGGCCTCGAAGAACTCCGGCATCTTCTGCCTGATCTGTTCGATTTCCTTGGCGATCACTTTCTCGCCGGCCTCGATCGTCTCGGGGCTGGCGAAATCATCGAGCCATTCGCGGAAGGTAATCACGGCGTTGAGCTTACAGAACTGCCCTTCCCTGCCGCTGCGAAGCAGAGTCATGATCTTCTGTCCGGTCCGCCCGCAGCGATAGCCGGCGGTGCAGAACGAGGTGATGTAGCCGGCCTCCGCCAGCTCGCGGACCACGTCGTCGAGCGAGCGGGTATCGCCGAGCAGGAACTGCTGGCGCTCGCCATGCTGGCTGTCGTCGTATGGATCCGCGTAGCTGCCGATGCCGATGCGTGTCGATGCATCGGTCTGTGTGCAACCCAGAGGCAGCACCTCGCGGCGCAACTGCGCGTTTTCGCGAGCGGTCAGAATCATGCCCGTATAGGGCACGGCCAGCCGAATCACCGTCACCAGCCGCTTGAAATCCGCGTTACTGACGCTGTATTCAGGCTTCTGCGTGTACGGCGTGTTGTGCGCCGGCTCCAGTCGCGGGAACGAGATCGTGTGAGGCCCGATCCCGAACCTCTTCTCCAGCTCAATCGCGTGGTACAGCAGGCCCATGACCTCGAACTTCCAGTCGTACAGGCCAAACAGGACGCCGAGCCCGACATCGTCCACGCCGGCCTCCATCGAGCGGTGCATGCAATACAGCCGCCACAGATAATTGCCTTTGATCGTCGGCTTCGGGTGCAGCTTCTCGTACGTCTTTTTGTGATAGGTCTCATGGAAGACCTGGAACGTGCCGATGCCCGCATCGTGCAGCATACGAAGCTCCTCGACCGACATCGGGGCCGCGTTGACGTTGCACCGGCGGATCTGGCCCCAGCCACGGCGTGTCTTGACCTTCACGTCGTAGATGGTTCGCAGCGTGTCCGCCATGTAGTCGATGCCGGAGGCCGGGTGCTCGCCATAGACGACGATCAGTCGCTTGTGCCCAATCCGGCCGGCCAGCACCTCGATCTCACGGCGGACCTCCTCCTGCGACAGAATCCGCCGGCTCTCGGCGTGATTGCTGCACCGAAAGCCGCAATAGACGCAATCGTTGACGCACAGGTTGCTCAGGTACAGCGGGGCAAAGGTCACGATGCGGTTGTCGTAGACCTTCGTCTTGACCGCCGCGGCGGTCCGCTGCATCTCGGCCAGCAACTGCGGATCTTCCACGTGGAGCAGGCAGGCCGTCTCATCGGGCGTCAATGTCTCGATGGCGAGCGACTTGGCCAGGATGTCGCGCACCCGCTCGGGATCAGGATTCACATTGGCAGCGAGAGCCCGCTCGATCGCAGCCTCATCCAGAAAATCCCGGCCGTGATCGAGGTACTTCTCGATCTGCTCGGGCTTGATCCTACTCTCGATCCAGCCGCCACGATCGGCAGCCGGCTTCCTGCTCTTATGAACAACGGTCGTCACAGATACCACCCCCTTAGACGACGACTTTCAATTCGGGCGACACGATCCCCTTGGGCAAGTGCACCTTGTAGTGCGTGTGCAGCAGCTCGTGCGATTTCTCGCTGAGCGGCCGGCCCAGGAACTCCCGGTACAGCCTCTGGACGTCGGGATTGTCGTGGCTTCGGCGAATCGTCTTGGACCGGTCCAGGTCGTAGAGGGCCTGCGCCCGCGCCTTGAGACACTCCTCGTCGAGCGGAATGGAGTTGGCGGTGGCGTAAGGCTGGCCGCCGCCGCCGATGCAGCCGCCGGGACAGCCCATGACCTCCACGAACTGGAAGCGGTTGCGGTCCTTGCGGACCATCTCCATGACCTGGTGCGCGTTGCCCAGGCCGTGTGCGACCGCCAATCGCAGCTCTTTGCCGTCCATGGTGATCCTGGCTTCCTTGACGCCCTTGAAGCCCCGGATGTCCGCCATCTCGATGTCGATGAGGGTCTCCCCGGTGTACAGCTCGTAGGCGGTCCGGATGGCCGCCTCCATGACGCCGCCGGTGACGCCGAAGATCGTGCCGGCGCCGGAGGACAGGCCCAGCGGCGCATCATGTTTCTCGGGCTGGATGTTGACGAAATCGACGCCGGCCGACTTGATCATCCAGGCGATCTCTCGCGTCGTGACAACGATATCCGTCGACGGCAGGTCGCGGACTCGCAGCTCCGGCCGGGACGCCTCGTACTTCTTGGCCGTGCAGCACATCACCGCCACGCTGAGGATCTTCTTCGGATCGAGCTTCATCTTGTCCGCCCAGTACGTCTTGAACACGGCGGAGGCCATCGACATCGGCGACTTGCACGTCGAGATGTTCGGAATCATATCCGGATAGAACTGCTCCATATACTTCATCCACGCGCTGGAGCAGGACGTGATCAGCGGCAACGGGCCGCCCGACTGCAATCGTTCGAGGAATTCGCTGCCCTCTTCCATGATGGTCAGGTCGGCGGCGAACTGGGTGTCGAAGACGTAGTCGAATCCCAGGTGCCGCAGGGCCGCGATGAGCTGGCCTTCCATGTTGCGTCCCGGCGGCAGGCCGAAGGCCTCGCCGATGGCCGCTCGCACGGATGGGGCGAACTGCACGACCTTGACCAGCCCCGTGTCGTTGAGCTTCTCGAACAGCTCCTGCGTGTGGTTCTTCTCGACGAAGGCGGCAGTGGGGCAGACGTTGATGCACTGGCCGCACGCGGAGCAGACGCTCTCGACGAACGGCATGTTGTAGGCCGGCATGACGACGGTGTTGAAGCCGCGGTACGCCTGGCCGAGGCAATGCACGCCCTGAATCTCCGAACACATGCGAACGCAGCGGCCGCAGAGAATGCACTTGTCCGGGTCGCGAATCACGCTCGTGCCCGACAGGTCCTTCTCGTAGTGCTTGCGCTCGCCCTCGAAGTGGCGGTGGCGGATGCCCATCGCGTAGACCAGCCGTTGCAGCTCGCAGTTGCCGTCACGCTCGCAGACATGACAGTCCTGCGGGTGGTTGTCCACGAGCAGCTCGACGATGTCGCGGCGGGCCTGCCGGACTTCCTTCGTATTCGTGTAGACCTTCATGCCGTCGGCCACCGGGTAGCAGCAGGAGGCCACGAAGTTCTTCATCCCTTCGACCTGAACGATGCAGACCCGGCACGCCCCCTCGATGGAAAGCTTCGGGTGGTAGCACAGCCGCGGGATGCGGTAGCCGCACGTATCGGCCGCCTGCATGATCGTCTGGCCCGGATCGACCTTGTACTGTTTGTCGTTGATGGTGATCGTGATCTTCTTATCCATGTCGTATCCTCATACCTTCGCGATGGCCTCAAACTTGCAGGTATTGAAGCACATGCCGCATCGGATGCATTTGGCCGGATCGATTGCATGCCGGTTCTTGGCCGTGCCGGAGATCGCGCTAACGGGGCAGACCCGCCGGCACGCGCCGCAGCCAACGCACTTCTCGGTGATCTCATAATTGACCAGGCTCTTGCAGGCTTTGGCCCGGCACCTTTTGTCGTGGATATGCTCCTCGTACTCCTGCCGGAAGTTCTTGATCGTGCTCAAAACCGGGTTCGGGGCCGACTGGCCCAGGCCGCACAGCGAGGCCTTCTTGATCGTGTTGCCCAGGCGTTCGAGCTTCTCAATGTCGCCGGGCTGGCCTTTTCCCTCGGTGATACGGGTCAGGATTTCCAGCATGCGCTTGGTCCCCTCGCGGCACGGCGTGCACTTGCCGCACGATTCATCCTGCGTGAACTCGAGGAAGAACCTCGCGACATCGACCATGCACGAGTCTTCGTCAATGACGATCATGCCGCCGGAGCCCATGATCGAGCCGGCCTTGGCCAGCGACTCGTAGTCGATGGGCGTGTCGAGGTATTGTTCGGACAGACAGCCGCCGGACGGGCCGCCCGTCTGCACGGACTTGAATCGCTTTCCGAACGGGATGCCTCCACCGATATCGTAGATGATCTCGCGGAGTGTGGTGCCCATCGGGACCTCGATCAGACCCGTATTGACGACCTTGCCCGCCAGGGCGAAGACCTTGGTCCCCTTGCTCGTCTCCGTTCCGACAGTGCGGAACCAGTTGGCCCCGTCGAGAATGATCACCGGGATATTGGCCCAGGTCTCGACGTTGTTGATCAGCGTCGGTTTTCCGAACAGGCCGGCCGCCGCCGGATAAGGAGGCCGGGGACGAGGCATGCCCCGCGCTCCTTCGATGGAGTGGATCAGCGCCGTTTCTTCGCCGCAGACGAAAGCGCCGGCCCCGAGGCGGATCTCGATGTCGAAGGAGAAGTCCGAGCCCAGAATGTTCTTTCCGAGCAGGCCGTACGCACGGGCATCCTCGATGGCCTTGCGGATTCTCTGGATCGCCAGCGGATACTCCGCGCGGATGTAAACGATGCCGGTCCCGGCACCGATCGCGTAACCGCCGACGGCCATGCCTTCCACGACCGTATGGGGATCGCCTTCGATGGCGCTGCGGTCCATGAAGGCGCCGGGGTCGCCCTCGTCGGCGTTGCAGATCACGTACTTCGGCGCGACCTTCTCCGCTGCCGTCAGCTTCCACTTTCGCCCGGTAGGGAACCCCGCGCCGCCGCGACCGCGAAGCCCGGATTTCTCCACCTCGGCGATCACCTGCTCCGGCGTCATCTCCGTGATGGTCTTGGCCAGGGCCTCGTAGCCGCGAAGGGACAGATAGTCATCGATACTCTCGGGGTCTATGATGCCGCAGTTGCGAAGCGTGATCCGCATCTGTTTTCCGAAGAACTTCGCGTCGCCAAACACTCGGAAGAAGCGGTTGTACAGATGGTCCTCCTGGATCACGAGCCGGGCGATGGGGTCGCCCTTGACCAGGTGCTCTTCGACGATCTCGGGAATGTCGTTCTCGGTTACGTTGCCGTAGATGGTATAGCCCGGGTTGACGACCATGACCGGGCCCTTCTCGCACATGCCGAGGCAGCCGGACAGGCCGATGGTCACGCGGTCGGTCAGCCCGTGCTTGTCCAACTGCTCGTGCAGCAGCGCGGCCAGCTTGCGAGACCCCTTGTTGATGCAGGAGGTCCCGTCACAAAGGATGATTCTGTATGATGTCACAGTGCCTATTCCTTTCCGGAGGTTTGACGTAGCCCAGCCGCCCCCGGCTGGGCTTCGATCCCCCCCGAGGGCGGGGGTGCTACAGCTTCATACTTCTTCAATCGATCACCCACTCTTGGATGATCTCGCCGTTCTTGAGGTGACGTTCGATGATCTGCTGGGCGCGATCCTTATCGACGCGGCCGTACTTGACGGGGCTCTTGCCCGCCTCGATCACCTCGACGGTCGGCTCCAGATTGCAACGGCCGGCGCAGCCTTTCTGGCTCAGGTACACGTCGGTCAGGCCCCGGCTGACCGCCTTCTGGAACACCTCCATCACGTCTTTCGAGCCGGCGGCGATCTCGCAGGTGGCCATGCCCACGTACACGCGCTTCGTGGACAGGTAGCCCTTGCCGATGATGCGGCTGACCGCCTCGGCCCGCTTCTTCCTGATCAGCTCCAGCGGGGTTGGCATATTTTCAGTTCCTTTCTATCTGAAATACGAACGAGTTGCCGTTCTCTCGCGGCTTGACGACGATGCTGCCGCCGTGCCGCTCAATGATCTGCCGGGTGATATAGAGTCCCAACCCCGTGCCTTTGACCTTCCTGGTCTCGGGATTGTCCAGCCGTGAGAACTTGTGGAACAGCTTCGCCATTTGCTCCTCGGTCATGGGCGTCGAGTCGTTATAGACGTCCACTTCCACCCGGCCGTCGATCTGCGCAGCCGTCAGGCGAATCTGTCCGGCGTCCGGACTGTATTTGATCGCGTTGCCGACCAGGTTGTTGGCGACGATCTGCATCAGGTCCGAATCCGCCTGCACGATCAGGGCCGGGTCGATCTCGTTGGAGATCCGCAGGCTCTTCTTGTTCGCCATCGGCGCCAGTGCGCCGATGGATGCGTCGAAGACGTCCTTTTTGAGATTGAGTACCGTCTTGTTGACGGCCAGCTCGCCCCGCTCCACCCGGCCGAGACTCAGGAACTTCTTGACGGTCGCGTCGAGATAATCCAGATTCCTCGTAACCGAATCCATCGCCTTTCTCTGCTTGAAGTTGATCATGCCGAGATAGCCATCGCGCACGGCGTACGCGTTCATCACCGCCGACGCGAGAATCCCCTTCAGCTCATGCGCGACGAAGCCGATCAGGTCGATGTAGTTCTTGTTCGAGGCCTCCAATTTCTCGTTGGAGATCCGCAGGCTCGTCTCGCGCTCCTGGAGCCCCAGCGACATCGCGTTGAAGGCCTCCGCCATGCTGTTGATTTCCTTGATCGTCGTATCGGCGGCGATCTGGTAGCCCCAGTCGCCCGAGGCCAGGCACTCGCTGGCGTGCACGACCTGGGTCAGCGGCCTGGAGACCGCCCCGGCGAGGATGAAGGACAGGAGCACCGCGATGACGGTGACGCCGACGACGACCAGCAGGAACCACAGGAAGATCTGGCGGGCCATATCGTTGAACGGCTGCTCGAGGATGCCGACGTATAGAACGCCGATGATGTCGCCGCGGATGTTGCGGATCGGCTCGTAGGCCGTCTTGTACCAGTCGGTGACGACGAAGGCTCGCTCGTGCCAGGTTCGCCCCTGCCGGATCACCGCCTCGTAGACCTCGTCGGACACGCGGGTGCCGATCGCGCGCTGTCCGGCTTCGTTCTGGACATTCGTCGAGATTCTCACGTCGTCCTGGAAGATCGTGACCGTTCCCACCGGCTTGGACTTGTACGTCCCCTTGCCGAAGACCATGTCGCGCACGCGGTCCACGAGCGTGTAGTCGCGGTTGATGACGCGGCCGCCGTACAGAACGGCCTTGATCTCCCCTGTCTTGTCGAAGACCGGCACAGCGTATTCCTTGGCCATGCCCGAGCTGACGACGTGCCTGTCGGTCGGTCGTGCTTTCGGCGTGGCTTTGATCTCGATCGGGACCTTGCCGGGGATATCGCCCTGCATGGCCGCCAATTCCTGCGGCGAGATCACTCGTGTCCCCCCAACGGGCCTGGCCTCCGTCACCGCCGCCCGGGCAACCTCGCTGGCCAGCTCGTCGAACCGGGCTCTCTCTACCCGCCGCAAGTAGTGCAGGTTCAGCCGGTCCCGCAAGGCGCCGGCATCCTCGCCCGGCGATGCCAGCCGCAGGGCCTGGCCGATACGCTCGATCTCGCTCGTATAGACCATCTCGGCCACCGTCAGATCGTTGAGCACCTTGCGCTCGGCGCTCTCGATGATGTCCTTCTCGATCACACGGTATCCCAGCACGGCGATCGGGACCGCCAGCACAAGGATCACCATGAGGAATGCAAGCAGGATCCTCGTTTTTATCGAAACCGCCAGGTATGTCCGGTCATGTGTCGCCATTTGACGCGTTCACGAAGTAGATGAGGTTCTCAAGCTCGGTTTCAAGATTGATGTTGCTAATCACGCATCCCGGGGGCGTCTTGAGGCAGATTGGAGCGAAGTTCAGGACGCCCTTGACGCCCGCCGAGAGCATCAGCTCCAGCACCTGCTGTGCGGCGTAATCGGGCACGGCGATGACGCCGAGCTTCACGCCGCGTGCCTTGACAAACTCAACGAGCCTCTCCAGGGGCAGTACCGGCGGGCCGCCCTCGGCGTCGTACTTGACCGGGTCGATGTCGAAACCCGCCGCGATTCGGATGCCGCTCTTTTCCAATCCCTGGTAGCGCAACAAAGCCCGGCCGATGTTGCCCACGCCGACCACGACAAACTCCTGAAGCTGGTCCTTGCCCAGAATTCGATAGAGCTGCTCGCTGAGTTCATCGACCTTGTATCCACCACGGCGATTGCCGGTAATCCCAAACAGAGAGAAATCCTTGCGGACCTGGGCGGCCGTCACACCGGCAGCGTCGGCCAGGTTGTCGGAGAACACTCGGATGAAGTTCAAAGCCTTCAGCCTGTTCAACGCATTTTTGTACCGCGACAGCCTTATGATGCAACTTCGATTCGCCATGACCAATGTACCTTGCCTTTATTGTGACTCATGTAACAGTATTCGGCAAAATCAGACCGCTTGCATGGTCGATTCTCGTCTGATATGTAGATTATTGCTCAAGGCACACAAAATGTCAACGGGCCTGTTGTGATTTTTTTCACATTTTGCGACAGACCTCTAAGATGCACAGATAACGGGCTTCGGCGCTTGGTTCCACTTCACGGTTTCGCGTCGCTCAAGAAACATCTCACATTTTCTGAGATCCTCTCTTGACAAGTGGAAGGGGGCGCCTATTACTCTCAAGATTAGCGCCCCCAGGCATTCGATGAGAGACGGTAGACCCGGCAGGAAAGCGGGAGTGGTACGTTTCCTTTGAGGAAGAAGGAGCGTAGAAATGAGTGGCGGAAGGCCAAATGCCGGGATCGCGGGGCCGGGGGAGCGAAGGAGAGATTGTGTCTGCGCGGGTGCGCCCGATCCGTTCAACAGCAATCACTCGTCAATCAACCATCAACAACCAACAATCAACCATTCAAACGGTTTCACCCTGATCGAGCTATCGGTGGTGATCTCGATCATTGCCCTGCTTATGGCCGTCTTGATGCCGTGTTTGCAGCGGGTGCGACAACAGGCGCGGGCCATGGGTTGTCAAGCCAACCTGCGTCAGTGGGCCCTCTTGTATGCCGCGTACTCAGCGGAGAACGAGGGTTATCTGCCGCCCGCACGCGACTACCTGCCCTATGACTGGGCTGCTTCGGACTGGCGGTTGTGCGGGGGAATTCCACATGCGCGTCTGTGCATGCAGGAAGGCCAGTCGCTCTTTGGTTTCAAGGGTATCTTCTATTGCCCGATGGCTCTGAAGCCGATGGACCCGTCGCCGTTCAACTCATGCGGCGGGACCTTCTTTGCCTGGCGCATGTATCCAGGCTCCACGAAGGTCGATCCGTCCTTATATTGGTATACCAGCTATTCCGCGAACTACCAGGCCCTCTCGTGGGAGGGCGACAGATCCGATCTGACCGTGAGTGAGACTCTGCGCTTCGTGTGGATGACTGCCACGGCCCAGAATCCATCTGCCATCCCCGTATTCCTTGACAGCATGTACGGTCTGGTGAGCCTGTACAATGAGAAATCGCCGCCGCCCGCTTGTGATGCAATCCCGACCCGGGCTTTCGTCGGATATGAGGACACCGCTTGTCACAGTGTTTGCATCAATCGGCACAATGGCGGGGTAAACAGCTTGTTTCTCGACTGGTCGGCACGGAAGGTAGGTCTCAAGGAGCTTTGGACGCTCAAGTGGTGGCCTGGGTACAACTCGCGGGGCCCCTGGACCAAAGCGGGAGGCGTCGAGCCGCAAGACTGGCCCCGGTGGCTGCATGGGTTCGCGGATTATTGAGCACCGTGGCGGGGGAAGTCCGGATGCTTTCGATTGTGAAGCCTATAGCCTCTTGTCAGATGTTGGGAGCTTGGCAGAGGAGAAATAGCACACTGAGACAATCTGGAATGGGTTAATTAGCGACGCACCGAATGGCGGTTCCTTAAGGTGCTCCCGGCACAATAGACCTGCACCATTTGGCTCGGAATCGCGGGTCTACGGGTTGCCCATCTTGTTAAAGCACCGCCATTCGGTCCGTCCCCTATTGGTAAGACTGAGAGCTATTGCCGCTTTTCCCGTTTCCTGGGCATGGCTCGCTGGATATGCTGGTGCCCGGGTTTTTCGGTCGTACTGCGAGGTTTCTGAATCTCAGTGACGATGTGACCGCCGCGAAAGATGGTCACGGAGCCGGTGGACTCGCTCACGGTCACCGCGATGGCATCGGTCACGGCGGTGATAGCCGCGGCGGCGTGATGACGCGCCCCTAAGCCGCGCGGCAGCTCGAATTCCTCCTGGCTGGCGGTGCGTATGTAGGCGCCGCAGGTCTCAATCACGCCGTCCCCATGGACAATGAATGCCCCGTCGAGCGTCGATAGCTCTTTGATCGTCTCCTCCAGGGAGTAGTCAAGGATGTTACGTTCGCCGGGCGGATACCCCTTGAACGGGTTGAGTACGAGCTGGCGGGTCAACGGAATCACCCGATCCGTGTCTCCGATGACGAACATGGTTCCTACCGCCTTGCCCTCCCGGCCCTCGCTGCCCAGCTCCGAGGCGATGTCCACCACCTTCTCGGTCACCTCCGGAAGCACCTTGGCCGAGGCCATCAAGTCCGCCCCGGAGGCAAACATCTCGTACTCGCGTCCGACCTCCGTCACGATGATCGCATCGAGTGTTTTGGTGGCCGCGAGGCCGGCCAGGAAGACGACGCGGTCTCCGTACTGAATGAGCCCTCTCGATAGAGCCAGGAAGATGGCGATTTTGACCTGTCCGATACGCGTCAAAGGCACGTCGGGAACACGCAGGTATCGGATCTCGGGGCGATCCGGCCCCCTGTCTCTTGGGGGGGCTTTCGTCACATAGAAGACCCTGGCGTGCAGAGCGGGGAAACTCAACCCCCAGGGGTTCTCCAGGGCGTCCGTGTAAACGAACAGGGCCGCTGCCCCGCAGGACTCAACGAGGTCGGGAACGTGCTTGAGCAGGCTGGCGGTAATCGCCCGTGCCGAATTTCTCTCTCGCTCGGAGTCTTCCCGATATGCCGACGCCCCCATCTGGTTTACCGTCTCATTATCCATATCCCGGCACCAAAAGCAAAGCCCCTGCGGTGCGGAGGGAGAGGAAGCGAGACTACGCAGGGGCTTGTGGTGTTCTATTTTTCCGGGTGCCCGCCGGCACCCGTCCAGACTTTTACGTCCTTGAATAGACACGGGTTCGAAAAAGTCGCATCGGCCAGCCAGTGGCGTCTACCATCACTGCCACCGACCGCACACCTATATCATACGGCAGCCCACAGAAGTGTCAACAACAATTTCGCGCGAAGAGACGAAAATTTTTTTTGCGGATGACCGAAGACACGGCAAACGACCGATTCCGAGTGGCCGGCCGGGACCGCGAAGGCCCCCTTTCCGGGGGAATATCGCGCCACGCACGCCGGTTGTCTTGGTCTTATTCCACCAGGCCGCCCAATGTGGTCAAGCGTCAGACAGAGCCTGGTCCAATTCAGGGCGACAGTGAGGCTGTCTGGGTTGATAGAGCGTGAGGATTCCTCCCAATCCAGAGAGTACGCCCCGCTGACAGCAGCACGCGAGACTGGTCGGTCACGAAGTCATGGCAACGGGTCCGGTCGGAAGGCAGACCCAACTGCTGCTCTCTGAGCCGGAAGGCGACCGCCTGCAGACTGCACCCGCGTACTTCAGCGTCCGCGGGGGCAAAAATCTGGCTAGCATTCCGTCTTTTCGTCTCACTTCCGCTGTTTCCGAGCGATATAATTATGAGCAGGCACTGGTCTTGTCCAGTGTACGTGTGTCGAGGTGGGTTCCAAAGAGGCTGGGTCTGAGAAGGGCATCAGGCAGATCCGCGTGAATTGTCCGGCAGTTGGAGGTGTGCTATGTGCAAGATGAAAACGATCATACCAGGAGAATTCCCGATTCAATGGCTCTTGGGCGCCGTTTTGGTCTGGTCCGGGGCTTGCTTGGGGGCCGCGAATGATCCGAGCCTGATCGGCTGGTGGCAACTCAACGAGTCGGGCGGGATGGCAGCGGCCGACTCCAGCGAGAACGGCAATGACGCCACCCTCGCCGGCAGGGCCGCGTTCACATCCGGCCTGTACGGCAACGGTGTCTACTGCGACGGGACCGAAGCCTACGTGGCAATCCCGAATATCCTGCCCTCGACCTGTACGCTGGCATTCTGGTTCAAGCCCGACTGGGACGGCTCAGACTCGTCCGACTACCGGCTCTTCGACGCCAGCGCAGGGGATAAGTACTTCTTCATCAGCAAGGGAGCGGTTCACGACACGATGACCGCCGCGTTTTTCGGTTTCTTCTTTGAAGACACGGCCGACAACGACTTCCAGAATGTTCGAATCACCGCGGCCGGAAACATCACCGCCGGAACGTGGTACCACGTGGCGGCAACCTGGCAGTTCGGCGGGGGGGCCGCGATTCTGTACCTCAACGGGACAGAAATCTCCCGGGCGACCGGTCTGGGCGCCTTTGCCACTCTCGCAACGACACCCCGCTTCGGTTATGCAACGGGTGACGGCGGTGTCGCCAGTACCAATGGCGCCGGCGCGGTCTTCGACGACATCAAACTGTTCGACAGGGTCCTGACGGCGGACGAGATCCCGGCTTTGATGAAGGGCGCTGCACCCGAGCTGGCGTCGGGTCCGAGCCCGTGGGATAGGGCGGTCGATGTCTCGCGCGATACAGCGATGAGCTGGGAGCCGGGAGTCTATGCCGCCGCGCACGACGTCTACCTGGGCACTTCCGCCGATGACGTCGCGAGCGCGACGCGGGCCAAGCCGCTGGGCGTGCTGGCCGAGCAGGCCCTTGACGTCAACACCTACGATCCGGCCGACAGATTCGAGTTCGGCAAGACCTACTACTGGCGCGTGGATGAGGTCAATGCCACTCCCAGCGACAAGATCTACACGGGCGAGGTGTGGAGTTTCACCGTCGAGCCCCACTCCGTTACGATCACGGGCGTGACGGCTGACGCCGACAGCTCTTATGACGCCGAGTTGGTGGCGCAGAAGACGGTAGACGGCTCCGGACTCGATTCCACCGACCTGCACTCGGTCGATGACAGAGACATGTGGATCAGCGCCCTGGGCGATTTCCCGCACTGGATCGAGTATACGTTCGACAGAATCTACAAGCTGGACCAGATGTGGGTCTGGAATTCCAATCAGATGATCGAGTCTGTAGTCGGCCTCGGCGCCAAGGACGTCCTCGTGCAGTACTCGACCGACGGCGCCAGTTGGACAGACCTGGGTGACTTTGTCTTCACCCAAGCGTCTGGGGAAGTCCCCTGTTCGGCGGACACCAGGGTCCCCTTCGACGGTGCGGCAGCCAGGTACGTCAAGCTACTCATCAACAGCAACTGGGGCGGGTTTCTCCCGCAGTGCAGCTTAAGCGAAGTTCGCTTCTACGCCATCCCCATGGCGGCGCGAGAGCCTTCCCCGGCATCGGGAGCCACGAACCTCCATCCACAAGTGACGCTGAGCTGGCGAACAGGCCGTGAAGCCGGCTCGCATGAGGTCTACATGGGAACCGACCAAGCCGCGGTGGCCGATGGCACAGTCCAGCCGGCTACGACGACCCAGCCCGAGTACGAGGTCCCGCTCGATCTGGAGAAGGCCTACTACTGGAAAGTAGTCGAGGTCAATCAGACCCAGACTCCCGCGACGTGGCCCAGCGAGGTGTGGAGCTTCTCCACGGCCACGTACATCAGCATCGACGATTTCGAGAGCTACACCAACAACTCGCCCAAACGGGTCTTCCAGACCTGGATCGACGGGGTGGGCTTCTCGCCGGACGAGTTCTTCCCCCAGGGCGACTCCGGCAATGGCACCGGCTCGCTGGTCGGCTATGATCCGCAGGCTGGGGATGTCATGGAGACCACCTATACCTACGCCGGCAAACAGTCCATGCCGCTGTACTATGACAATAGCGCCGCCCCAAGGATCTCCGAGACCGCACGGACCCTCGATCCTGCCACGGACACGACGGATTGGACCAGGCATGGTCTGAGGGCGCTGGTCCTGTGGTTCCGGGGCGATCCGGCCAATGGCGCCGCGCCGGTCTATGTGAAGATCAACAATACGAAGAAGCTCTACAACAATGGCGCGGCGGTCACGACCATGCCGATCTGGAAGCCCTTCCAGATCGATCTGGCTTCCGTACCGGCCTCGGATCTCAGGAACGTCAAGAGCCTCACGATCGGCGTGGGCGATGGCAGCGCCGGCGGCACGGGACTGATCTTTGTCGATGAGATTCGTCTGTACGCGACGGCTCCCCAGATCGCCACGCCGAGCGATCCGGGCACCAAGAGCCTGGAGGCACTCTACTCGATGGAAGGCGATGTCAAGGATAGCTCCGGCAAGGGCCGTCACGGCACGGCTAATGGCGGGCCCGATTATGTGGATGGGCCGGCCGGCTACGGCAAGGCCCTCACCTTCGACGGAACCAATGACTACGTCGATCTGCCCATCGGCAACCTGATCAGCACGCTGGGCGGCTCGACCTTTGCCGCACAAGTGAACTTCACCAATACCGGAGGCAGTTGGCAGCGTATCTTCGACTTTGGCACAGGCACGACCACCTACATGTTCCTGACGCCGCGCCAAGGCACCAACGGCGCGATGCGATGTGCCCTCACAACGGGCAGCAATACGGCCGAGTCTGGGGTAAATGGCTCCGCCACATTGCCTATCGGCTGGCACCACGTGGCCGTGGTGTTCGATGACATCGCCATGCAAATCCGGTTGTACGTGGATGGCACCCTCGTCGGCAGTGGCGCGACGACGCTGTTGCCCAAGAACCTGGGCGTGCTGACCCAGAACTGGCTCGGCCGCTCCCAGTGGGCCAGTGACGGCTTCTTCAATGGCGCCATTGATGATTTCCGCATCTACAGCCGGCCTTTGTCCGAAGGAGAAGTGCGCTACCTGGCTGGTGATCGATAACCACCTCGGCGAAATGGATGCCGCCTGACCGTGCGTCGCGCGCCGCACGAACGGCAGTTGCCCGTTTGCAGAGGCGGGCGACACGTAGTCCTGATCCCGCCGGGGAGAGGATGTCTCGGACATCCTGACCGAACCCAACGGCATCTCCATCCCAAGGGTGGTTGCCGGAACAGTGGACGGAAGGTAGAAAGGGGAACATCCCCGCTCTGTCTCGATCCTCCCTTTTCTTCCGCTTCCCTGACACTACAACTGCGCGACTTCGGAGAGGCTCTCGATTTGGGTCTCGGTGACCTGGGCGATTCCCTCTTCGAGCTGATCTTGCAGGGCGCCGGTCTCGCGTCGGAGGGTCTCGCGGAGCCGTTGCTGGAAGTCCGTCCGCATCCTCGCGATTCTGGAGGACAGGAGAACACTTTTGGCGAGCCAAGCGGGGGCGTTCCACGTGTCCGCCATCTCCCGGGCCCTGGTGATACCGTAGCGGGCGGCAAGAAACGCGACGACGGCGCTGAGGACCGCGCCGGCAATCCACCCGGCCGGACCGGCGGCCAGCAGAGCCAGGCCCCCCCCGCCGCCGACGGCCCCGCCGACACTGGCGGCCAGCGCGACGACGAACCAGCCGACCATCTCCATGATCCCGCCATACAGGTCCGGCGGGATCGGCTGGACCATCTCCTGCGCAGCCGATACCTGATGAGCCTCCCGGATGGGCTTCTCACCGACACTGAGCCCGTAGGATTCGAACCAGGCCTTGAGCATCTCGTTGAGCTGCCCGGGCAGCCCGCGCCGCAAGGTCAGCATCCGATCCTCGACGATCTCCCGGACCCGGGCCTCGTGCACCTTGACTTCGGCGTCGATGGATTCCCTCAGGGCCCGCGTCGAGCCTCCTTTCTTTCTGAACTCCTCCAGAACCGGCCGGATCGCCTTGTCGAACAGCTCCGACGTGACATCGGCCGCCACGCCGGCGACGTAATTGTCCGTCACCCTCTCGACCAGGGGTCGCACACGGGTCCGGGAGAATTCGGGCAAATCGCTGCGAAGCCGTGCCCTGGCCTCGTCGAATCTCTTTTGCAGCGAGGGCAGGATGGACAGGCCCTGTGCGATGACCGCGTACGGCCGGTCGCTTCGCATCAGGCACGACCGCTCCACTCCCAGCGTTTCGGTCACTACGTCAGGCACGAACGGCCATTGACTGCTTCCGCCCGCCAGGATCACCCGGCTGATCGCGCCGGTGTCAATGTCCTTTTCCGCCAGGCCGTGTGCGAGGCTCGTCCGAAACCATTCGATGAGATCGACGCTACGTGGTTTCGGATTGCGAATCTCGGATGGCGGATCCGATGCGCCGGTTCCACTCCGCAATCGGCCCTCCGTGATCCGCAGTCCGTCGATGCGCAGACCCATGTCCTGCAAATGACGGAGGAACGTCGCACTGGGCACATAGTGACGAGCACGGTCCAGGAAGCCATCCCACGTCATGCCCCTCAGACTGCCGTAGCGCCCGATGGATTTGTTCACCGTCTCCGCGCGGTCCCGGGCCATCGTCAGGGAGAAGAACTCCTTGACCTCGCGGCACAGGTAGGAGTGCACGTAGTACGTGTCGCCCGCCTTCTCCATGGCCCGCAGCGCCGCCCGGTCCTGCTCGATGAACCACTGGAAGAACAGGTCGTCGAAGAGCCGGCCACCCAGCTCCATGTCGCCCCAGGATTGCGTGACCTGAAGACTCTGTAGCAGCGCGAAATCGCAGGTCCCACCGCCGAAGTCGATGACGAGAATGCCGCGGCGGGCCTCCTCGGGCGAGAAGTCCTTGTGCCAGAGGTGATGCAGCAGCGCGCCCTTGGGCTCGTCGATGAGGCGCACGTCGCCGTACCCGGCCGTCCTGGCGATGTGAGAGAGCTTCGTTCGAAAGGCCTCCCGTGATTCGCTGGGGACGCCGAAGATGACATCGTACTTCGTTGGGTCCAGTGCAATATGCTGGCGCTGCGCCTGCTGGACGACAACGCGGAGGAAATCCGTCGCAGCCTGTGCCGCCTCCGGGCTCTCGACGATGTCCGGCTTGAACTGCGTGCGGAATTGATAGCCCGTGCGCTCCGCGGGGGAGGCTTCGCCGTACTCGTGCAGGGCCGGCTCGCCGACCAATGGCTCGCGGTCGCCACGATAGAGGATGGCCGTAGGCAGGCCGTCGCGGCCGGTGCCGAAGTCGATTCCAACCGGCGAAATCTGGTCCGCCGGACACTTACTGAAGTAAGAGTTCGTCGTGCCGAAATCGATTGCCAGGATGTTCGCCATTTCCATGTTACGCCTTGTCACGAACCTTCCTGACGAGGCCCCGTTGAACGATCTCGCCGGCGAGCACGACGGCGGGCCGCTCCACCATCACCTGGTCGCCGTCGGTGATGTGCCCGAAGGTCTCGTACCGGTTCTGGAGTTCATCTCTCCAGACCATCGTCTCTGGCTCCTCGCGGCCGGCGTCGAGAAACGCCGGCTGGCCCTCCAGGCCCTCGAACCCGCTGTTCTTGGCCTCCTGAACCAGCTCATGGGCCACGACGGGCAACGAGTCCCCAGGCGTGCGATGAAGCGCGTAGACGAGCTTGCCAATGCGCCGCAGGACTTTGTCCCTGTCCGTCTGCGCCTTTGACCGGCCAGACTGACAGAAGCACAGGACCGCCAGCATCGCCACCGCCCAATCCACCCACTGCTCGACAGACGCGCGGACAGCCTTCTCGTGCTCGCTGCGCACCGCGCCGCGCAGGGTCTTGGGCCGGATGAATAGCCAGGGCAATATCCTCGTGACCCATCGCAGCCGCGCCAGTCGATGCACCACGAGCACGGCTACCAGGGCCCCCAGCGGACCGCCCAACACCAGCCCGAGATCGCGCATCTGCAACGCCAGGCGCAGCAGCAGGGCAAGCCCCAGCATACCGCCGACGGCCCCGACCGCCGCGGCAAGGGAAAGCGTAACCGTCTTTGTCTCCGCCGTAACCACCGGCCCGCCAATTCGCAGAGGCCGGGCGATCCCCTCAAAACCCAGCGCGATCGCGGCCACGCTGTCGTCGTCGAGCGCAGAGCCGCCGACCAGGGCAATGGCCTCAGCCGAGAGCAATTCCTCTCTGAGCACTGCGTGCGCCCGTGCCCCCGCGGCCTCGAAATCGCCCGCTCCTGGGCTGCGGACCGGATCGAGCACGACGAAGTACTCGCGGGTAGCCCTGTCCACGACCTTGCGACGCAGCCTGGCCGTCGCCGATTGGGCCCTCGCTATGTTCTCCTGGAGTTCGAGCATCATGACGGCATTCTACGACAGGATGCGGGAAACGCAAGCGCGGCGGCACAGCGCGCATCGGCGATTGATTTTTCGCATCTTCGACTTGTATCGTGCGGACCAGGTTGCTATCATTCCAGGAAGGTTCAACAACCTCTCGGCTGGGGGGCTGGAGGTGGAGACATGCAGATCGACTCGACCCATATCGTGGGTCCTCATCGACCACTTCGCAGGATGTCTTATTTTCCATTTCCGTCGGGGCGAGCTTTGAAAGGGTCTATTCATGGGTAAGCGAGGACACTCCGCCATCGGGTCTTGGGTAGCAGCGCTCGTCCTGTGTCATGCGGCTGTCGGCTGGGGCATAACGCTCTCGGGCCGGGTGTATGAGGGCAACGTAGGCGACGAGAACAAGCCGCTCCCCGGCGTCACCGTCACGCTCTACGGCTCCAACAACAGTGGGCAGCAAGGGACCCACATCACCAGCACGACCACGAACTCCGACGGCTGGTACGGCCTGGAGGCCGAGGGCGCCTACGACTACTTCAACATTGTGCAGACGAACCTGCCAGGCTACGCTTCCGAGGGGGCCAGCACAGTCGGCGGCAGCGTGATCAACGACGACTGGATCCAGTACGATTACCTGGGTCTGAGCGGCACGACCACCGGCAACAGATTCTGGGATAAGAAGGAGGGCCCGGAACCTCCGGAGAACCATCCCCCGGTCGCGGTCGATGACGCGGCTTCCACAAGCGAGGACACGGCCGTGGACATCCACGTGCTGAACAACGACAGCGACCCGGACGGCGATCCTCTTCACGTCAATAGCGCCACGGACCCGCCGCATGGAACGACCGTCAATCACGGCAGCTATGTAACATACACTCCCGATCCCGGATTCACAGGCACCGACACTTTCAACTACACGGCCGGCGACGGCAAGGGAGGCACGGATACGGCCACGGTTAGAGTGACAGTCCAGGAGCACGGCGAGCCGCCCCAAGGGACAGGTACTCTGGATGGGTACAAGAGAGACGCAGAGACAGGGGCGGGTCTCGAAAACTGGCGGATCTTCATCGACCTGAATGGCAACGGTCTATGGGATTCCGGCGAGCCGAGCGACCTCACCGACAGCACGGGGTACTACCGGATCGGCGACGTCGAGCCGGGGACGTATCGCACATGCGAAGAGATGCGGGCGGGCTGGGAACCGACGAGTGGTGCCTCTTGTGTGGAAGGCATCACGATTGTGGCGGGCGTGATCACAACCCAGGACTTCCATAACCGCAGGACGCAGGGTCCTGATACGCACGTGGATGTCTTCGGCTTGTGTCTGGTCTTGGACCTGGACATCCCAGGGCTGGGCCGGACGCAAGTCTCGGTCGGGGGACCTGCCACCGAGCATATTCACATCGGGTCGAGCGGCTTGGCCTCCGATACCAACGGCAATGGCCGCGACGACGTCGCCACGGAGCTGATCGCCCTGAGCCTGACGGGCATGAGCCCCATACTCGGACAGGTGAACGTCGGCCTCGCTACGGGCAAGGCTTCCGTGGGCCAGATCGAGGAGCGGGCCAACAACACTCCCGGCATTCTGGACGTGCCACCCTATACGATCGCAGGCACGGCCGACAGCTTTTTCGACGTGTACTTCGAGATCGTGCTCCCGGACATCGGAAAGACCTTCTATTGCGGCCAGCCCGCGACGCTGGCAGGTGTCGTCACTCATGTTCCACCCGCCACGTCCGATGCCTACACAGGGACCTCGCCCGGCTCCATTCCCCTGCTGGATGGCTCGGGCTTGCCGGCTGGCTCCCTGGGCCCGATTACGCCCTGCGGGGCAAGCGGTGGACGCTACGACTACGGGGACGCGCCAAGCCCCTACCCGGTCACTCAGGCACAGAACGGCGCGCGCCACTCGCCCGGTGGCCCCTGGTTGGGCCTGGTGCCGCCGGACACTGAACAAGACGGGTGGCAGTCGGCCCCAGGTGCGGCCGACGGGGATGATTCGCACGGTACCGACGACGAGGACGGTGCTGGATTCTGGTGGGGCAATACGATCGTGGCTGGCCGGATGGCGTACCTGGCCCCTGTCTTCAGCGGTGCGGGTGAGGACCTAACCTATGCGGTCTGGATCGACTACAACGGGAATGGCAATTGGGAGCATCCGGCAGAGTTGTTCGCCTCCGGCAGTGTCCCAAGCCTGCCGTCCTCGCCCCTGGGGCTGACTATCGCCAACCTGATTCCCGCCAGTGCCGTACCCGGTAGAACATGCATGCGGTGTCGCGTGTACGCGGGCGTCGATGTCCCCGTGTCACCCACGGGCGCGGCCCAGGGTGGCGAGGTCGAGGACTCCCAGATCGAGATCCGGGGCGAGGGCGACGTCCAGCCTCCCGGACACGTGCTCACGGGGATCAAGTTCGACGACCTGGATGGCGACGGCGTGTGGGAGCCTGGCAACGGCGAGCAACGGATGCCCAACTGGGTCATCTGGCTGGATGCCGACCAGGACGGCCAGCCGGACCAGACGACGACCACGGACCCCAATGGCGGATTCGTGTTCGCGCCCGTGGCACCGGGCATCTACACTCTCGGCGAGCAACAGCAGCCCGGCTGGACACAGACGTGCCCCGGCGGGGCCGGGACCTTAACCACCACTGTCCCGAACACGGCCTTGCCGACCATCCACTTCATGACGTTCGGCAACCGGCGGGCAGACGGGGCTGGCTCCGTGACCATCGTCAAGAGAGCCGTACCCGCAGACGATACTCAGTTTGATTTCGCTATTCAGCAGCCAGGGGGGTTCTTTGACCTCTTGGTGGTAAAACTGGCTGATCCGTCCGGGAGTACGTGGTCTATCGGCGACCTGGAGCACCTGCAGAAGGTGGTCGAGTTGGTTCCCGTGGGCTGGACCTTGACGGACATTGCGATCACCGGAGATACGGATAATGGATCGTCCGTAGACCTGGCCACCGCCACGGTTCATGTGGACTATGATGAAGGGGAGAATATTGTCATCACCTTCAAGAATGAAAAAACGGACCTAGGTGGATGCGACTTCGGCGATGCCCAGGATCCCACGTATCCCACGCGTCTCGCGAGCAATGGTGCTCGGCACCGCATCAATCCCACTATGTATCTTGGTTCGAGTATCGACGCGGAAATGGACGGCCAGCCGACTTCGACCGCCGATGGCGACAACACCCACGGTGCCAATGATGAAGACGGTGTCACTTTGCCATCAATCATCACAGGGGGTCAGTCAATTCCTGTAAAGGTGATGGCTTCCAGCGCAGGGGCTCTCAATGCCTGGATCGACTTGAACGTCGATGGAGATTGGAAAGATCCAGGAGAACATTTCATTGCAGCTCAACCTGTTGTTCCAGGTATGAATACATTCACGCTGACGGTTCCAGCAAATGCACAAGCCGGGCAATCGTTTGCACGTTTCCGATTCAGTTCTGAACGCGATATTGGCTGTGATGGGGAAGCACCCGACGGTGAGGTGGAAGACTATGCGGTGATCCTCGCGAAGCCGGGCAGAGGTTCCCTGACAATCATCAAGGACGCAAATCCCGCGGACAACACCCCTTTCTGCATCACGGTCACGTGGCAATGGATGGGCGGAGCGTCGATTTACCGGGATCCCCTGGATAATTCCTCCACACAGCCCCAGGCACCGACTGGCGTTTATGGTATTGGCGAATTCGTGCCTGCGGGGTGGACACTCAAGGAGATTGTGGTCACAGGGGACACGGACAACGGTTCCGTCATTGATCTCAACAACCACTCCGCCAGCGTGGATCTGGACGACGGTGAGAGCATCACTGTGGTTTTCAAGAATGAGAAACGTGATGAAGAATTGGATTTTGGCGATGCGCCCGTCTCCTATGGCAATGCTTGGCATACGGCCGATGATAACCTGACGATGGGGGGGACAATCGACGCAGAGAATGGCCCTTTCAATTCCGCCGCAGCCGACGGGGACGACAACAACGGCATAGATGATGAAAACGGCCTGACGATTATCAGCCCTCTGATCCGGAGCACGCAGGCAACTGTATCCGTGGAGGTCTTCAATAGGAGTACTAACGATGTTGCCAGGTATGTAGCCGGCTGGATTGATTTTGACGGCAACGGTCAGTTTCATCCTGTTGCGGAGCATATCGGGACTGTAAACATCTTTGTTCCCGCACATGGCGCTGCCAGCGGACAATTTGTTTTTACTGTCCCGCAGAACGCCAAGCCCGGCAACGCCGTTGCACGCTTTCGTCTCTTCGGTGATGTTGTTCCATCCAATGTGGCTTTTGCGGCCTTGCCCACAGGCGATGGCGGCAAAGGAGAGGTCGAGGACTATCAAGTCTGTATCATCTCTGATTCTCCTGGGCCGGATGATGACCTGGACTTCGGCGACGCGCCGGATTCGTACAAGACCCTCAAGGCCAGCGGAGGTGCGTGTCACACGGCAGGGCCCCTGGCTTTGGGCAGTCCTCCTGATATCGAGCCCGACGGAGTTCCCTCCGTCGACGCGCTGGGCGATGACAACGCCAACCTCGATGATGAGGACGGGATCGCCAACCTTGCGGAGCTGAACCTGATCGCGGGCCAGCCTGCGGTCATCCACGTGAGTGTGGCCAACCACGATACCGTGCAGAACAACGTAACGGTGGCGGGCTGGATCGACTTCAATGGCGACCATCAGTTCGACCCCATCATGGAAGGGATCGGCAGCCAGTTTGTCTTCCTGGGCGCCGGCGGTAGCTTCGTTTTGCCGTTCCCCTTCGCGGTCCCGCTGGGTGCGCAAACAGGTACGACGTATGCACGGTTCCGACTGTACCGCACAGACCCGAATCCCATGGCCATTCCCTGCGTGATCGTTCCGACCGGCGAGGGCGGCCCAGGTGAGGTCGAGGACTACGTGGTCCAGATCCAGGCCGGAACCTCTCCGGATGACCGCGACTATGGCGACGCGCCGCATGATGGCATCACGACCTTCTATCCCTCGGCCAACCACCAGGTTGGCGGCCCCTGGTGGGGCGACCTTGGTGACCTGCCGGACGTGGAGTCGGGCATGCAGCGCAACAGCACGGCCACGGGGGATGACACGGACACACTGGGCGACGATGAGAACGGTCTGTTCGGTGCCAGTTTGGTGCCAGGACAGAACGGCGGTCTATATACCTGTTTTGTACCCGGCGGCTCCGGACAGGTTACCCTGGGCGCTTGGGTCGACTTCAACGGCGACGGCGATTGGGACGACGCGGGCGAGAGGTCGGGGCCGTGGCTTCTGGACCTCGGACCCATCCCTACAGGCGGCTGGCCCAATCCGATCAACGTCACACTGCCCTTTGCGGTCCCTGCGCAGGCACAAGCAGGCCAGACGTTCGCACGCCTGCGCATCGAAAAAGGGCTCCTTGGGTTCATTTCTGACACGGGTCCGGCTGGCGCTGGGGAGGTTGAGGACCACATCGTGGAGATCAAGGCTTCTGATACGCCGGCGCCGGGCGCAGGTATGATCTGGGGCATCAAGTTCCAGGATCTCAACGGCAACGGCATCTGGGAGGCAGGTACCGAGCCTCTCTTGCCGGGCTGGACGATCTGGCTGGACTCTAATCAGAATGGCACGCGCGATGCAGGAGACACCTTCACGCAGACCAACGGCATGGGCGTATTCACATTCACCGGACTGGCATCGGGAACGTACCTGGTGGGTGAAGAGCAGCAGGCCGGCTGGGTCCAGACCTGGCCCGCGGCGCCGGGCACACACTCCGTCATGATCCAGGCGAACACCCTACCCTGGGGGGTCCTGTTCGGCAATCTGAATGTCAACGCGACAGCAACGCAGCTCGACTGGGGTGACGCTCCCGACCCCACCTACCCGACGCTGCGGTCCAGCAATGGCGCGTACCACGTGATCGCGCCTGGCTTCCAGTTGGGCAGCGCCATCGACACTGAGCTGGACGGCCAGCCGTCCCCGGATGCGATGGGCGACGACCACTTCGGCGTGGACGATGACGACGGCGTATTCCTCCTGACGCCCATCCTGCCCGGCCAGATGGCCGGCCTGGAGATCCTGGCCTCGGCGGCCGGCTTTGTGGACGCCTGGATCGACCTCGATGTAGACGGAACCTGGCAACAGGCGACGGACCAGATCCTCAAGGCAGAGCCTGTGGCGGCGGGATCCAACGTCATGAGTGTGGCCATACCCGCCACAGCCGCCGTCAATGTCCCTACCTATGCCCGGTTCCGTTTTAGCTCGGCCGGTTACCTGCCGCCCGACGGGCCGGCGCAGGACGGCGAGGTCGAGGATTACTACGTCTTCCTCGGAGAGGACGGTCCGTACGTGCCCGGTGAAGGCGATCTTCCGCACCTCAAATGGTCCCAGCCCCCGGTAGAAATAGACCCGAACGTGGATGCGCCCCCGGTGTTCTGCGGCTGGGATGAGCCGGCCCGCTCGACTCAGCAGTCCGGCAGCCGACGACAATGGCGGATGGACGCAGACGATTTCCATTGCCTGGGTCCTGTGCCCATCACGCGGATTCGCTGGTGGGGAGGGTACAAGGCCTGGGCACGTCCGGAACCGCCGGAATCACAGCCCATCGCCTGGCACATCGGCTTCTGGGCCAACCAGGTCTCGAACCTGACACCCGACCAGCTCTATCTCGAACGTCTTGTCTGGTCCATCGAGGTCCCAGCCGAGCGGGTCCTTTGCGAGCCTGTAGGACTGGACGAATTCCCCGGATCGATCCCGGAGATGTCTTTCGTGTGCGAACTTCGACTGGTGCCGGAAGAATGGTTCCATCAGGCCGAGCTCCCGACGAACGAGGGCGTCTTCTGGATCAGCATCACGGCGATCTATCCACCAGACGCGGCCGCGGTCAATCAGTGGGGCTGGAAGACGCGGCCGCACGTGTGGCGCGACGGCGCCACCATGCCGGCCATCATGGGGGGATGGCCTACCGACGAGGACCGGCTGTTCCCCGGCAGGCTTTACCCCGTCGAACGGTCCGCTCTCTGCGGACAGAACCAGCCATTTGACCTGTGCTTTGAACTGCTGACAGAGCCGCCGTGGATCACCTGGGATCAGCCGTTTGCCGGCATCCGCGACTGGCCGCACTGCATGGACCTGGAATCGCAGGGCACATCGGTTCAGGATCAGGAGACCATCGGTCGTCTGGTGGCGGATGATTGGACGTGCGAGCGCAATACGCCCGTGATCGCCATCGCCTGGTGGGGCTCCTATATCGGCTACGGCTATGAGGCGTGCCAGTGTGAACCGCGGCTCGATCTTCCGCGGCCGGACTACTTCCTCCTGAGGATATGGAGTGACGCTCCGGCTTTGCCCGGCGAGGTGCTCTGGGAGTACAGGGCATTCGACTATGACGAAGTCCTCGTCGGCTACGACAGGAACCCGGAGGGTGAGCCGAATGAGCCGGTCTTCCGATACTCTGTGCGTCTGCCCGAGGTGAACTGGTTCCGGCAGGACACCCCCGGGACGACCTACTGGCTCAGCGTCGCGGCGGTTTACACCGACCCGCTGCCGCAGATCGTGTACCCCTGGGGCTGGACGAACCACCCAATTGTATCCGAGATGGGCGCCGCGTTCATCGACTACCGTGCGCGTGCGAAGCCCGAGTGGCGACCCGTGCGCGATCCCGTGGACCGTCCCGTCGATATGTCGTTCACGCTGTTCACGTTGCCCGAGGAGCAGTGAAGACAGACCGAGCCCTGACCCCAGTCTCGTGACAGGAGACCGACGATAGTCACACCTACAGCCGAGCGGTGAAGCTGTAGGGCTGCGGGCATGGAGGGCAGACCGGAACAGGTGGTGGGGACGGATCACATTTTCGACACGGTCGTGCGCAAGATGGATGTGAGAAGGCGTATGTACGTAGGGCGGGACTTTCTGCACGTGTGGGATCGTGGAAAACGAGTACAGGCAAGGGTGTGCAATTGTAACGCAGGCACGCATCTGGGAAGGGGTAGACACATGAGAGCGCAAATGTTGTGGGTGATTGTGCTGATCGTGGGGCTCTTGGGGGCGGTCGAATCGAGTGCAGATACGACCTGCGGGCTGAGCCTGGGGGACCGGGTGATCTGTACAGTGGACTGGCCGCACGGGTACTGGTTCTTGTGGGCCGGCACGAAGGGAACAGTCGTCTGCCTGGACCCGGACTACCCGGATTGGGAGATCCTCGTCAGTTTCGATGATTGGTACTGGGGCGACGGGGAATGGACCACCTGGTGGTGCGAGACATCAGTCCAGTCACATCTTACGTATACGCTGGCATGGGTGGGGTGCAACCACATCAGGAAGATGCCTGATGTGCCCGATCTGTTCGATGGGGGCGAGCCCGACCGCTCTTTCAAGCCTCAGACACTGATTGCCGGCAAGGCCAATCAGACCTTCGAAGTCAATTTCAACGTGGTCAATGGAGGCACCGGCTCTCCCCCGGACGCCACCTACGTGGACATCTATGCCTCGCGGGATACGAAGATCACGCCGTCGGACTACAAGATTGGCACCTCGCCGTACTTCTACCTGGCGGCCAACGGCTGGCTGGACGAGACTGTGAAGGTGCTGTTCCCGACGAACATTCCGGTGGGATACTACTACGTCGGCTGGATCATCGACCCGCTGGACTTGGTTCCGGACGAGTATGACGAGATGAACAACTCGGCCTGCGTGGAGAGCTATCGGCTGCTTGTCACCGGTGCTTCCGGGACACCGTGCCTGGAGCTGTCGGCCGCCGGCGGGGGCAAGATCGCCACGCCCGGCGAAGGGGTCTATGCCTATCCGAGCGCCCGCCAGGTGTCCGTGGCGGCTTCGGCGGACGCGAAGTGCCACTTCGCCGGCTGGACCGGCACGGCGGTGGACGCGGGCAAAGTCATCGACGCCAAGGCAGCCAACACGCAGGTGACGGTCGATTCCAGGTACAGTCTGATGGCGGTGTTTGGTGGACCTCACCTGCTGATCGACGACTTTGAGGACTATAACGACGCCTCGCCACTGAATGCGGTCTGGGTGGATGGACTGGGCTGGAGGATCGGCGAACAGGGAGGCCGGCCAGGCAATAGCACCGGGGCGACCATCGGCAATGCGGAAACGCCGACGCCGGGGAATCCGACCGTGCACGGGGGCGCGCAGGCGATGGTGTTCCATTACAGCAACAGCAAGAGCCCGTGCTGCTCGGAGGCCTCGCGGCGGTGGGGCACAATGCAGGACTGGGCAGCTACCGGGGCGGACACACTGTCGCTGTGGTATCGAGGAGCAGCGAGTAACTCCCCGCAGCCGTTGTATGTGGTTGTGGAGGACTACCATGGTGGGACAGCGATCATCGAGCATTCGAACAGTCTCGCGGTCCAGAACGCCCAGTGGAGCCAGTGGACGATCCCGTTGCGGGAGATTCAGGCGGCCGGCGTGATGCTGTCTCGCGTGGTGAACATATGTCTTGGCGTCGGCGACCGGACGACTCCGCTGGTCATTGGCGCCGGGCAGTTGTACTTTGACGATATCACGCTGATGCACAGCGACGCCGGCGGCACGCCTCCCGGCGGCGAGCCCCCCGAGGTGCCAGCCATTGACAGTCCGATCGCCCATTGGAAGCTGGACGAAGCCTCCGGAGTCACCGCTGAGGACTGTGCCGGAGGCCATGACGGCCGGCTGTATGGCGGTCCAACCTGGTTACCCACCGGCGGCATCCTCGCCGGAGCCCTGCGATTCAACGACATGAGCTATGTGGAGATACCCCCGAGCACCGACTTCAACATCACGTACGCGATCACCGTGGCCGCTTGGATCAAGGTCACGGCGTTCGACAGGAACTGGCAAGCGATCGTGACCAAAGGAGACTCCTCATGGAGGATCCAGCGAGACGCAGCCACCTCCTGTATCGAATTCGCGTGCACCGGCGTCAACGTCCCGGGGACCCAGTACGGCAACGTCCTCGGCCACAAGAGTGTCAATGACGGCCAGTGGCATCATGTCGCCGGCACTTATGATGGCGCCCGGGTCGCGTTATATGTCGATGGCGCCCTCGACGTCTCCTCCTCCGCATCAGGGCAGATTGCCACGAACATGTATCCCGTTCTCATTGGGGAGAATGCGGAGCAGCGCGGCCGCTGGTGGAACGGCCTGATCGATGACGTTCGGATCTACGACGAAGCCTTAACCAGCGGTGACGTCTTCGCCCTCACCAAGGCCGGCGGGCCGCGCCGGTGAGACTCGAGCGAGTCTACGTCTGTGCCAGCTCGGTCCACTGGATGCCGATCTTGCGGGCGGCGTAGGCCAGGGGCTTGAGGTGGTGGCCATAAGCCATCATCCAGTGAGAGTCGCGGACCTCGCGGAGCAGCTTGCGCCAGTCTCCCTGGATCTCCACGTCTTGCTGGGAGCGGCAGATGGCGTAGAAGGGATTGCTCTTGACGATGCCGGTGAAGCCGAGCCAGCGACCGGTGCCGTACTGCGGGTCGATGAACGTTACCTGCTGACCGATGGGTATCTCCACTTTCGGGGCGGCGCCGTACTCCGACTCGTAGTGGGTCAGGATTCGCGCGGGCTCGTAGCGCGTGCCGTCGAGCCGGCGCGGGGCGGTGCAGTGGGCGCACGTGACGATGCCGTCGTGGGGGAAGGTCGAGTTGTGCAGGAAGACGGGCCGGCCGCAGGTGTAGTGCAGCAGCACGCCGGCGGGAATGATCACGAAATCCGACTCGCAGAACGCCATCACGCCGTCATCGTTGAGCAGGCCCAGGGTCAGGCACGCCGTGGTCTGCGCCATCGGCAGGATCGTGCCCATGCAACTACGGATCGTGAAGGCCGGGGCATCATGCTCGCGCATCAGGTCCTTGAAAAGGCTGTAGAGGAGAAACGCATTCACCACGAAGGGCTTATCGGTTTCTAA
>JAFGJR010000116.1 GCA_016928975.1 Sedimentisphaerales bacterium
AAAAGTCCGGCTCAGCCGACCTGATCCCTGGTTTTGCCCCAGAAGCACGGGTCGAAACCTGACTTCGGGACTTTTGTCGTAGGCGTCTTGTTTCGCACAACCGTCCATCTTTCAATCCGCAATCCAGGGTCCTCACCCTCCTCGTCCACACGGGCGTGGGAGGATTCGCCCCTGCCGCACAGCCGGACTCGGCGATGCCCCGGCGGCCGCGCCGGGGCGTCCCCCGTGTTATATGTATGGTGCAACCACCATACCCTTTTGTCAAACGAAATGTGAACACGGGTGTGATTTCCCCATGCAGGCAGCCCATTGCCCCGAAACAACCAACGAAACCGCCGCGGGAACCGTTCGCCACGGAGAGATCACAGGATGCAGGGCCTATATCATGACAGGAGGCAGAGACGGCAAGAAGGTCCCAGTGCCTCGCCCAGTTTCCACGTTCCTGCGTTCCTATTCGCTTGCCTTGCTTCTCTTGGGTGGTCTACGCGCCCAGGGTGTCCTCATAAGCTCTGGTCCCACAACCACTTATGCTCGCCACTTTCACTCTGCCATCCGTTCGGCGCGTTTGTGGGCAGGCTTGGACCCGTCGGACGCCGGAGCTTGTCCCACGGGCTTGCGGTTTGCCGGTGCAGGCGCGGTAACGGCGCGTACAGTCTCGGTTGTTCCGACCAGTCAGCCGATTCCGGCTCGATGCGCTGTCGTCCTTGTCGGTCTCGGTACGGGTCTGGCCGGCTGGCTCCGCTTTCGCGCATTACTACAACGATGGCGGACAAGCCCGTGTTTGATCGGTCAGGTGTGTTCCCTGACATGCGACGAAACCCCGTGGACCATATTGCGGACTTCCTCAAGAAGTTGCCTGAGTTCGTCCGGGTCCATCTCCACAAAAGGCATGTAGTCATCCTGCTGTCTCTCGTTGAAGGCGCGATGCAGAGTCCGTGAGTACTCTTTTGGCAGAACGCCGGTACGAATGAACTCCTTGTCGAAGAACGCGATGACGGCCGAGTGCTTGGAGTAGTCCAGGCGCTTGGTTAGAGGAGCGGCGACGGCTGCGTAGAAAGCGGCGTAGTACAGTCGGTTCGCTCCGCTTCTGTGACGCCCGACGTCCAGCAGAAGTTGCGCGTCCTCCAGGGCTTCACCAGCTTCATTCAGGCGATACTCAATCAGGGCCTGGATGTCCTGCTCTCTCATGCGGCGATCTCGATCCCCTCCTGGCGGACGTTCCGCGCAAACCCCGAGAGGGATAGCGGACCGTGCTCAAATGCTTCCTGGCTGACGATCACAACAGAGATCACATAACCTTCTTCCAGGCTCAGCTCCCAAGCCCGGTCGAGGATTTGCCGTTTGGCGGCGCGCGTCACTTCGCGCAACTCGATCAGCAGGTCGAGATCAGATTCGAGGTCTGCATTGCCCCTGACGCGAGAGCCGTAGGCGTATACACGGACGATGTCGATGCGCATGCTGAGCCCATCTATGAGCCTTCGGACCACTTGGTTGATATGTTCGGTCACTGCTTCGTCCTCTTTGAAGGCACGCGATGGATGTCGACACCCTGAGTATAAGGATCCTTCTGGCCCCTGTCAACACGCACTACAACGTTGGTGGGTTCATGCCGGTTTGGGCTTGGCGGAGGGGTCCACGCTCGCCGCAACGGCGGCATGTCCGTGACGCAGGCGCAGGGCCAGACGGGTGAGCATCACGTACAGGGAGGGGACGACCACGAGCGTCAGGACGGTCGCGAACGTCAGGCCGAACATCACCACCACGGCCATGTTGCGCCAGAACTGCGTGGACTCGCTCTTGAGAGCCCAGGAGAACGTGTGGAAATCGTAGGAAACTCCCACGGCCATCGGGATCAGGCCGATGACCGTTGTCGTGGCAGTGAGCAGGACCGGTCGCAGCCGCGTGACGCCGGCCTCCTCTGCCGCCGACAGCAGGTCCATCCCTCGCGCCTGCAACTGTCGCGTATAGTCGAGGAGCACGATGGCGTTGTTCACGACCACGCCGGCCAGACTGATCACGCCGATACCGGTCATGATGATCCCGAACGGCAACTGCCAGACGAGCAGGCCAATCAGTGCCCCGATCAGCGAAAGAACCACTGTGACCATGATGACAAACGGCACCACGAGCGAGTTGAACTGGATCACCAGGATCAACGTGACTAACAGGAGGGCGACGACGAATGCCTTGCTGAGGAAGGCCGTGGACTCTTCCTGAGTCTCCTGCTCGCCGGCATAGCGAATTTCGTAGCCGGCCGGCAAGTCGAACTTGGCGAGTCTCTTCTGCACGTCGGCGAGCACGGCGGTACTGAGGCGGCCCTCCGCATCGGCGGTGAGCGTCACAACGCGCTTCTGATTGATGCGATTGATCGTACCGAATCCGCCGCGATAGTCAAACGTGCCGAGCGCGCTGCACGGCACGGCCTGGCCGGCGGCGTTGGGGAGCTGCAAACGGTAGAGGTCGTCGATGCTCACACGCTCCGCCTTCGGCAGGCGCACCGTGATGTCGTACTCATCATTGTACTGGCGGTAGGTTCCGACCTTGGTGCCGAAGATCGCCATCTTGAGGAAGTTGCCGAGGGTGGCGGTGTTGACACCGAGGAGCACCGCCTTGCGACGATCGACGGTGAAGGCCAGCTCCGGACGCGTGGCCTCCAGATCGCTTTGCAGGTTCACCAGGTTGGGCACGTCGGCGATCATCCGCTTGGCCCGCTCGCCGAGCTGTTCGAGGGTCTTGAAGTCCTTGCCCATGATGCGCACGGTGACCGGAGCGCCGGTGGGCGGGCCGTCTTTCTCCTTCTCCACCTTGATCTCGGCGCCCGGAATGTCGGCCAGCTCATGCCGGATATCGGCAATGACCTCCGTGGAGGGCCGCTCGCGCACGAGGTAGTCATAGAAGACCAGGGTGATGTTGGCCACGTGGGAGCCGCCGGCGCTGGCGACCAGGGTCATACCGCCGGAGGAGCCGACGTTCGTAATCATGTGCTCGATCCAGCGCCTTTGCGGCTGGATCCGGTCCTCGATGAGGCGCACGATCCGGTCGGTCTCATAGATATTCGTGCCCTGGGGCATGCGCACGTCGATGATGGCGCGCTCCGGGTCGCCCTGGGGGAACAGTTCCGTTCCGTGGCCCATTTTGCCATAGAGGATGGCCGAGCCGATCAGGACACACACGGCCAGGATCAGCGTCATGCCGGGATTGCCCAGGCCGAGATGCAGAAATCGCCGGTATCCGCGCAGGAACCAGTGGTTCTTTCTTCGAGGTTCCGGCGGCCGGCCGGCCAGCGCGGCGGAGATCGTCGGGTTGAACACCAGCGCGACGAACAGCGAGGCCAGCAGGCCGATCGTCAGCGTGATCGGCAGGTACTTCATGAAGTCGCCCATGATCCCCGGCCAGAACATCATGGGCAGGAACGCGGCCACCGTGGTCAGTGTGGAGGTGATGACCGGCCAGGCGACCTCGGCCGCCCCGAGCCGGGCGGCCTCGATCCGGCTGTAGCCAAGCTGCATGTGCCGGTAGATGTTCTCGACGATGACGATCGCGTTATCCACCAGCATGCCGAGCACCAGCACCAGGCTGAACAGCACGATCATGTTCAGGGTATAGCCCAGCGCCTGGATCACGAAGAAGGTGACGAGCAGGCTCAACGGGATGATCATCGCCACGATCATGCTCGGCCGCCAGCCGAGGAAGAGCAGCAGGATGCCGACCACGAGAATCAGCGCGGCGGCAACGTTGTTCTCCAGATCCGCCACCGTGCTGCGGATGTACTTGGACATATCGAAGGTGATGTCGAATTTCACGGCCCCAGGCACCTGCTCCTGCGCCTTGGCGAGGACGGCCCGGACGGCGTCGGAGACGTGGACCGCGTTGGCTCCGACGCGCTTCTGGACGGTCAGTGTCACGTTATCGACGCCGTTGAGGCGTGACATCGTGGAGCGGTCCTTGAAGGTGGCGCGGACGTTGGCCACGTCGGCCAGGTAGATGGGCCGGCCGTTGCGCGTGGCGATCAGCAGGTGGTCCACCTCCTCGGCCGAGACGAGCTCGGCGGGCACGCGGACGTTGAACTTGGTGCCCTTGGTCTCCAGGCCGCCGGCGGAGATGTTCACGTTCTCCGTCGGGATCAGCGACATGATCTCGGGGATCACCAGGTTGTACATGGCCATCCGCTCGGGGTCGAACTCCATGCGGATCTCCGGCTCCAGCGCGCCAAGCACGTTGACCTTGAGGATGCCCGGCAGGGTCTCCAGCGTGTCCTGTAGCTCGTCGGCGATCTCCTTGAGCTGGACGGGGGATACATCGCCGGAGATGCTGATGTACACGATGGGGAACTCCGCGATGTTGATCTCCTTGACGACGGGTTCCAGAGCGTCTTCGGGCAGATCGCCCTTGGCCAGGTCCACGCGATCGCGCACGCGCTGCAAGGCAACCTCGGTGGCGACGTCCGGCGTGAATTCCACGTCGATCATGGACATGCCTTCGGAGCTGGTGGAGTTCACCTGCTTGACGCCGCGGACGCCGGTCAGCTCCTTCTCGATCTTCATTGTGACCGAGCTCTCGATGTCCTCCGGCGAGACACCTTCATAGACGGTGCTGATGAGAATGTGCGGGACGGGGATGTCCGGGAATGCCTCTCGCGGCAAGGTGATGTAGCTGTTGACGCCCAGGATGAGGATGATCAGGCCCAGCACGGCTACCGTCGTTCGGTTCCTGATGGCAACATCGGTGAGGATCATCGCGAGGACTCCTATTCTCTCCCCTGCGGCACCACGTTGACCTTCTGCCCCGGCGCGACGAACCGGTGGCCGGCGATGATGAGCCGGTCGCCGGGATTGAGGCCCGATGTCACCTGGACACGGTCGCCCTTGATGGGGCCGAGGGTGACTTCACGGCGCTGGGCCTGCCCCGACTCGACGACGTATACGGCATAGCCCTCCTCCAGCGGGATCACCGCCAGCAGGGGAACCATGACGGCGTTGGCGAGCACGCGGCGGGTCAGACGGGCCCGTACGATCTGGCCGCTGCGCAGCGTGCCGTCTCTGTTCGCCACGGTCACTTCCATGCGCGTCGATCGGGTTTGCGGGTCGGCCACCTCGCTGATAAACGTGATCGTGCCCGTTATGGTCTGGTCGCAGCCCTTGATATTGGCGAGGATCTCGGCGTTCTGGCCGGTGGCGAAGAAGGCGATGTCGCGTTCAGGCACCTGCACGACCACTTTCACAGGGTTGGTTTCCACGACCTCGGCGACCGGAACACCGGGCTGGACGTACTCGCCTTCTTCCATAGGGAGATTGTTCAGGACCCCCGTGATCGGCGCGACAATGCGCGTGCGCTCCAGGCGCGCCTGGACCTCCTGGAGCTGGGCCTGGCTCGTGGCCAGCCGGGTCGTGGTGTCATCGAGGTCGTTGCGCGAGGCGGCATCGGTCTTGACCAGGGCGGAGATCCGCTCGTACTGGATCTTGTCGCGGTCGTATTGGGCCTTGGCAATCTCCACCTGGGGTGTGATGAGGTCTGTGTTGAGCTGGACCAGCACGTCACCGGCCTGCACGAGGCTGCCCTCCTTGGGGGGTATCCGGTTGATGGCGCCGGCCACCTCAGCGGCGACGCTGACGATCCGATTCGGCTCAACGACCGCCGGTAGTTCGAACGTGTCGGGCAACTGGGCCTCCGCGACCACGGTCATGGCCGTCACGTTGATCGGCGGGGCCTCCGTTGCCGCCGCTTCCTTCTTCTGGGAAGGCATCTGTGAGATCGCCGCGACCACCGAGACAGCCGCGACGAGGATGCCCAGTTTCACGATTCGACGCAACCACGGCCGACTTCTCTCGTTTTGTTTGTTGTCAGGTAATGGATCGCTCATCGGTTCCACCTGCTCTCTGTGACGTTGCCAGCCCAAAGACCCGTTCTCAGCATTGAAAACGCGGTCGTCTCGCCTCTCGGCTGACAAGCGGCACACGGTTGTGATATGTGGGCCCTTTTTCCCTCACGACTCACCTTATCTGCCAAACACATGTTTCATACGACAGTTTAAAACGTTTGTTTAACGTGTCAAGAGGGTGCTTGCCATTTTCCCCGACAATCCAGTCCTGGCTGGGGTACGGAGCATTTGCATTGATTGGCACCTCCCGGCGGCTTATGATCGGGAGCACAGTTCCCCGTCCGCGTGGGAATGCCTGAGCAATGGATGTACATAGTTCGGAGCAGGTCCAATGGTCCAGCAACTGTCCCGTCGAGCATTTCTGAGGTCGGCAGGCTGGGTGGCGGCAGCGACCCTGCTGCCAGTCGGGTGTACGGCGGCCCCGAAGAAGCCGCCCAACGTCGTGCTGATCTATGCGGATGATCTGGGCTACGGAGACACAGGTTGTTACGGCGCGACGAAGGTGGCTACGCCGAACATCGACCGGATCGCACGGGAAGGCGTCCGGTTCGTCAACGCCCACTCGGCGTCCGCCACCTGCACGCCTTCGCGGTATGCGCTGATGACCGGCGAGTACGCCTGGCGGAGGAAGGGGACGGGCGTGCTGTCCGGGGATGCCCGGCTGATCGTCGAGCCGGGCCGGGTCACGCTCCCGTCGCTGATGCAGAGAGCCGGCTACAGGACCGGAGTCGTCGGAAAGTGGCACCTGGGACTCGGGGCGGGCGAGTTGGACTGGAATGGCGATATCAGGCCGGGTCCGCTGGATATCGGGTTCGACTATTGCTTCCTGATCCCGGCAACGGGGGATCGCGTGCCGTGCGTATATGTGGAGGACCGGCGGGTGGTCGGTCTCGATCCCGCCGATCCGATTCGGGTCAGCTACAAGCAGCGCGTGGGGGAGGAGCCGACCGGCAAGGACCATCCCGAGCTGCTCAAGATGCATCCGAGCCACGGCCACGATCAGACGATCGTCAACGGCATCAGCCGCATCGGGTATATGAGCGGTGGCAAGGCCGCCCGCTGGGTCGATGAGGACATGGCCGACACGATCACCAACAAGGCCGTCGCCTTCATCGAGCGGCACAAGGCCGAGCCGTTCTTCCTGTATTTCGCGACCCACGATATCCATGTCCCTCGCGTGCCGCATCCGCGGTTCGCCGGCAAGAGCGGCCTGGGCCCGCGCGGCGATGCGATCGTACAGCTCGATGGGTGCGTCGGCGAGGTCCTGGCGACGCTGGACAAGCTCGCTCTGGCCCAGAACACGATTGTGATCTTCACGAGCGACAACGGGCCTGTCGTCGATGACGGTTACAAGGACCAGGCGGTCGAGCTGCTCGACGGTCATAAGCCTGCCGGCCCGCTTCGCGGCGGCAAATACAGCGCGTTCGACGCCGGGACGCGAGTGCCGTTCCTCGTCCGCTGGCGGGGCCGGGTGCAGCCGGGCGTGTCCGAGGCCCTGCTCTGTCAGATCGACCTGCTCTCGTCGGTGGCGGCGCTGACCGGGCAGAAGCTCGACGCGCAGGCGGGTCCCGACAGCTTCGACGTTCTGGCGGCCCTGCTGGGAACGTCACCGGCCGGCCGGGACCACCTGGTCGAGCACGCCGGTACGCTGTCCCTGATCAAAGGCCACTGGAAGTACATCGAGCCGAGCCGGGGGGCCAGATACAACGCCAATACGAACACGGAGCTCGGCAACGACCCACAGCCGCAACTCTATGACCTCGCGACCGATCTCGGCGAGAAGCACAACCTCGCCGCCGAGCAGCCCGAGATCATCAAGCAGATGGCCGCTCTGCTCGCGAAGATCCGAAACGACGGCCGCAGTCGAGTTCCATAGGACGGATGGGGCCTATGGGACTCATGCGTCCTGCTGGTTGGGCCGGACTCAGACGTTCTTCGGATCGGGGTGGACCCAGGGGGTTCGATAGGGTCGCGCGAGGAGGCGGTTGGCCTCTTCGTCGCCGACGATCTGGGCTTTTTCGGGGTCCCAGACGAGCTTGCGGCCGAGCTTGCACGACATGTTGGCCAGGATGCATGACGCGGCGGTGATATAGCCTTGCTCAATGTCGCAGACGGGACGGCTGCGGGTCTCGATGGCATCGAGGAAGTTGCGCCAGTGGCGGCGCATTGGGGCGGCGACGTGACGCTCCAGATCCCTCTCCGTCCGGTCCTCGGGGTACTTGTCATATTCATAGAGGGCCTTGCCCTCGATCTTCTCACCCCGGCCCTCCGGGATGAACTGGTAGTGGAAGACGTCGGCTTTGAGGGTTCCCTTGTCGCCGTAGATGAAGCCGGCCCAGGGGAAGTCCGGGTCGGGGGCGGTGCCCCACATGCGATGGGTCCAGACCACGGGCACGCCGTCGAAATCGAATGTGGCCGTCTGCGTGTCGCTGATATTGGCCTTGCTGGCTTTGTCGACGAGGATGCCACCGGCAGAACTGACGCTCCTGGGCCAGCCGAGGTCGAGCAGCCAGCGGACCATGTCGAGCATGTGGACGCCCATATCGCCGACGATGCCGTTGCTGTATTCCATGAAGGCCCGCCAGCCTCGCGGGTGGTTCATGGAGCAGAACGGCCGCATCGGCGCCGGACCCGTCCACATCTCATAGTCGAGGTATTCCGGCGGGGTCGTGTCCGGCGGGTTGCCCCGCGCTCGCATGTGCCAATAACAGCAGATCTCCACATAGGCGACCTTGCCGAGCTTGCCTTCCTTTATGATCCTGTCTCGGGCCTCAATCAGGTGCGGCGTGCTGCGACGCTGCATGTTCACCTGCACCACGCGGTTGTGCCTGCGTGCAGCGGCCAGCATCGCCTGGGCCTCGACCACATCCGTGCTGATGGGCTTCTCGACGTACACGTCCGCGCCGGCCTGGACGGCGGCGATCATCGCCAGCGCGTGCCAGTGATCGGGCGTCGCGACGTGCACGATGTCGAACTGCTCCTGCTTGAGCATCTCGCGATAATCGCTGAACATGCGGGGCGTCTTCTTCGATTTCTGGCGTGCTGCCACCATCTCCGCTGCCTCGGCCAGCATGCGCTTGTCCACGTCGCACAGCGCGACTACCTCGACCGGCTCGATCTGCAACAGGCGAAACAGGGCGCTCTTGCCGTACCAGCCGGGTCCGATCAGGCCGACACGCTTCGGCTTGGCCTGGCCGAACACGGGGACGGTGTTGCCGACGGCCGATAGAGCGACCCCGGCGCCGGCAGCTCGAAGGAATTCGCGACGATTCATGCCATTCTCCTGATTGTGGCCTCTGTGCGCATCCGAAATCACACGCCGCGACTATACCACCGCGCTGCGCTGCTGGCAAGGCGTCCCTGGCGGTCCGTCAGGACAATCGAGAAGTCACCACCACCAAAGGACTTGGCTTGGTTCAAAACGTGGCGTCCATGATATCGAGGATTCAGTCGAGCAGGCCGCTCAGGATCAGCTCTGCCTCCTGACGCAGGGTCATCAACTGGCGCAAGTCCTGCTTCGCTGCTGTACCTCGGTCT